>DASWWF010000093.1:0-5254 GCA_036401035.1 Devosia sp. | reverse complement strand
CCTTCGAGGCGGTAGCGGCCTGGCTCCAGCGCGGCGCCGGCGAGGCCGGTGAGGAGCTTGGGGCGGTCCTTGTGAGAACCGAGACCGAAGAGATAGCCGGCGTGGGCGCCGTCGTCGCCGGGCAGCGCCAGCAGCTTGCCGCGCTGACCGGTGAAACCGGACGCCGCAGCCCATTTCGCCTGAGCCGGCGTGAGCCCTTTCGGCTCCCCTGCCTCGTCGACGCAGATCACGGGGAGGGTCTTGGGAGCGGCCATGGCGAGGTTCCGGAAATGAAGGCGGAGACAAGGATTACGCCCTCCCCCGAGTCCGCGCAACGCCTTGAAATCCCGGCTTTAACCCAGCGTTAGGGTTAACCGATTATTGCTGGTGGCTGGGGCCGGTCCTGATCAATGCCAGCCGGCAGGAAGCCTAGAGTCATGAGTTCTTCGCGTTACCCGCATCGCTTTTCCACCACCCTGCGTGGCCTGCTGCTGGCGGGTGTCGCCGCGCTTGCCCTCTCGGCCTGCGCCAGCAACCGCGCCAGCATCGGCGCGACGGATGGCCTGACCACCGGCAGCATCCAGTCGCAGCAGTCGCTCGACGCGCTGGCGGTGCGCTACAAGAAGAACCCCAAGGACAAGGCGACGATGATCTACTACGCCGCAGCTTTGCGCGCGGTGGGTCAGTCGGAACAGGCGATCGCCGTGCTCGAAGGCGGCGTCGCGCGGAACAAGAACGACGTCGACATCAAGGTCGCCTATGCCAAGGCGCTGACGTCGGCGGGCCGGTTCGACCAGGGTCTCAACGTCATCGACGGCGCCATCAATCCGGCCTCGCCGGACTGGAATGCACTGTCGGTCAAGGGCGCCATTCTCGACCAGAGCGGGCGCAATGCCGAGGCCCGGCAGCTCTACAAGCAGGCGCTGACCATCGCGCCGAACGAGGCTTCGCTCTACGCCAATATCGGCCTTTCCTACGCCATGACCAACGAGTTGCCGGAGGCCGAGAGCAGCCTGCGGCAGGCGGTCAAGATGCGCGGCGCCACCAGCCAGATCCGCCAGAACCTGGCGCTCGTGGTGGGGTTGCAGGGCCGGTTCGACGAGTGCCGCGCCATGTTCGCCGCCGAGCTGCCGCCTGACGAAGTCGAGTCGAACATGGCCTATATCCGGGCCCTGCTGACGCAGCAGAACCGCTGGGACAAGATAAAAGGCGAGTGAAACCACGCCGATGAACAACAAATGAACAAGGGCCCCGCGGGGCCCTTTGCTTTTATGCGTCAGCCGCCGAAGGCGCTCGAGCCACCGCCGGAGAACACCTTGATCATGGCCGGCGAGATGATGACGATGAACAGCACCGGCAGGAAGAAGACGATCAGCGGCACGGTGAGCTTGGGCGGCAGCGCGGCGGCCTTCTTTTCGGCTTCCATCATGCGCGCCTCGCGACCTTCTTCGGCCATAACGCGAAGCGAGGTGCCGACCGAGGTACCGTGACGGTCGGCCTGGATCAGCGCGGTCATCACCGACTTGACATTGTCGAGGCCGGTGCGGCGGCCGAGATTGTCGAAGGCGCGGGTGCGGTCTTCGAGGAAGGAGAGTTCGGCCGTGGTGAGGGTCAACTCTTCGGCGAGCTCGGGGCTCTGCATGCCGATTTCCTTGGAGACGCGCTTGAAGGCATGCTCGACCGACATGCCGGCTTCGACGCAGAGCAGCATCAGGTCGAGCGCATCGGGCCAGGCGCGGCGGATGGACTGCTGCCGCTTGATGGTGCGGTTCTTGAGCATGATGTTGGGCAGGTAGGCGCCGACAAGGCCGAGGAACAGCGCATAGATGGCGTTCTGCCAGAGCGGGTTGCCCGAAAAGACGGTGAACTGCAGGTAGAACAGACCGACAAAGAACAGCGCAAACGGCGTCACGAAGCGGAAGAACAGGAACGTCGTCAGCGGGCCCTGCCCGCGCAGCCCGGCGCGGGCCAAGGCCTCGACTGTGTTCTCGTCGGCGAGCGCCTTCTGCAGGTCGAAGCGCTGCACGACCTTGGTCATGTATTCCTTGCCGGCGACACGGCGGATGGAGCGCGGCCCCTCCTCGCCCTTGCTGCCGCGCAGGCGCGCCATTTCCTCGGCGCGCAGCTTCTCTCGTTCGAGCGCGACGCGCTTGATGCGCTGCTTGATCTGCGAGCGATTGCCCAGGAGCGAGGTGCCCAGGGTGAAGACCACCGCGGCGGCCGACACCGCCGCGAATACGGCGATCAGGAACTTCGGGTCGGTGAGTGTCGAGACGATATCCATAACGCGCCCCTCAGAAATCGAACTCGACCATCTTCTTCATGATGAAGATACCGATGGACATGAGGATTGCAGCGATGCCGAGCCACAGGTTGCCGATCTGGGTGGCAAAGAGCGGCAGCAGGTAAGTGGGCGTGGTCAACGACACCAGGATGGCCACGATAAAGGGCAATGAGCCGATGATGCCGGCAGAGGCCTTCGCTTCGGACGACATGGCCTTGATCTTGGCCTTCATCTTCTTGCGGTTGCGCAGCACCCGGCTGAGATTGGTCAGGGCTTCGGAGAGGTTGCCGCCGGCCTGCTGCTGCACCGTGATGACGACGACGAAGAAGTTGACCTCGGGCAGCGGGACGCGATCGAAGAGGATCTGCACCGCCTCTGTCATCGACTTGCCCATGGACTGCTGGTCGAGGACGCGCTGGAACTCCGATTTGACGGGCTCCTTGGCTTCCTTGGCGACGACGCGCATGGAATCGTTGAGCGGCAGGCCCGACTTGACGCCGCGGACGATGGCTTCCACCGCGTTGGGCAGCTCGTCGAGGAACTTCGACTGATACGACTTGCGGCGATTGCCGAGGTACATCTTGGGCAGCAGGTAGCCTGCGGCCGCCGCGAAGATGGCGGCGTAGTACCATTCGGTCACCAGGAACAGCAACGCGAACACCGCGACGCCCAGGATCACCTGGTTGCGCACAAAGGCCTCGCGCTTGATCTTCATGCCGGCCTGGAAGATCTGATCCTGCAGCGGCACGCGCTTGCGGCGCTTTTCGAGCAGCTCGGTCTGCGTCTTGAGAGTCTGCTGAATTTCCTTGCGGCGGGTGTCGCGGTTACGCGCCGCGTTGGCCTCGCGCCGGTTGATGGCGATATCGCCCTGCAGCGCCTTGATGCGCTTGTCGGCGCGGCTCGAGCCGGCAAGGACCGGCATCAGCGCAAAGCCGGCCGCAGCCACCGCTACGAAACCCAGAACTGCCAGCAGGACAAAACTCATTACACTACCCTTGGCACATTAGCCCTGACGATCAGCCGTTCAGGATATCGCGCTGTTCGATATTGGACTTTTCGAGGGCCTCGATGAGGTTGGCCTCTTCGTTGAAATAGCGCGCCCGCTCGGTGAACTGCGGCTTGGTGATGCCGGTCGAGCGGTGGCGGCCGATCAGGTTGCCGTTCTGGTCTTCGCCGATGATGTCGTAGAGGAACACGTCCTGGGTAACGATCACGTCGCCTTCCATGCCGAGCACTTCGGAAATGGCGGTGATCCGGCGCGAACCGTCGCGGAGACGGGCGGCCTGGACGACCACGTCGATGGACGAACAGATCATTTCGCGGATGGTGCGCGAGGGCAGCGAATAGCCGCCCATGGTGATCATGGATTCGAGACGGCTCAGGGCTTCGCGCGGGCTGTTGGCGTGGAGCGTGCCCATCGAGCCGTCGTGACCGGTATTCATGGCCTGGAGGAGATCGAAGGCCTCCGGGCCGCGGACTTCGCCGACGATGATGCGTTCGGGACGCATACGCAGGCAGTTCTTGACGAGGTCGCGCATGGTGATCTCGCCTTCGCCTTCGAGGTTGGGCGGGCGGGTTTCGAGACGCACCACATGCGGCTGCTGCAACTGCAGTTCGGCCGAGTCCTCGCAGGTGATGACGCGCTCGTCCTTCTCGATGAAGCCGGTGAGGCAGTTGAGCAGTGTGGTCTTGCCCGAACCGGTGCCGCCCGAGATCAGGATGTTGGCGCGGACGCGGCCCAGGATGCGGAGCACCTCGGCGCCTTCGGGCGAGATGGAGTTGTACTTGACCAGCTGCGCGAGGGTCAGCTTGTCCTTCTTGAACTTACGAATGGTGAGCGCGGCGCCGTCGATCGAGAGCGGCGGGGCGATAACGTTCACGCGGGAGCCATCGGGGAGACGAGCGTCGCAGATCGGCGAGCTTTCGTCGACGCGGCGGCCAACCTGGCTCACGATACGCTGGCAGACGTTCATCAGGTGTGCGTCGTCGCGGAAGCGGACATTCGTCAGCTTCACCTTGCCGCCGACTTCGATGTAGCACTTCTGCGACCCGTTCACCATGATGTCGGCGATGTCGTCGCGGGCCAGCAGCGGTTCGAGCGGGCCGTAGCCCAGCACGTCGTTACAGATGTCCTCGAGCAGGTCTTCCTGCTCGGAGATCGACATCACGATCGACTTGAGCGCGATGATTTCGGCGACGATGTCGCGGATTTCCTCGCGCGCCGCCTCCTGGTCCATGGTGGCCAGCTGGCTGAGATCGATCGAGTCGATCAGGGCGTTGAAGATCGCCGACTTGGTCTGGAAATATTCCTTGTCGCGCTGCGAGGCCTCAGGGCTGCGCACGTCGATGACTTCGTCCATGCGCGGCTTGGCCACGGCCGTGTCATAGGTGCGCGGCGCCACCTCGCTCCGGGGAGCGGGTGCCGGCGTGGCCGAGGGTATCGGACGCGGTGCTTCCTGAACGCTCGGTGTGTTGCCGCCGAATGTAGTGCGCTTGCCGAACATGGCTGGTCCCGACTAAGCCCGCTTCTTGAGGAAGGAGGGCAGCTTGAAGCTGGAGGTCTTGCCGGCGGCCTTCTCGGGCGCGGTGCGTCCGGTCACATGCATGCCGATGGCGCGATAGACCTCGTTGGAGCGGTGGTTCGCGGCGACTTCGGCGATCATCTGGCCGTTGTTAGCGGCCGTGCCGAAGGTTGCCGCATCGAAGGCGATCTGGCCGAGCAGCCGGCACTCCACCGACGAGGCGAACTCATCGGCGGGGATTTCCGGGCGGCGCGGCACGCCGAGCTTGTTGATGACAAGCAGCGGCTCGGACTCGGTGGGGCGCAGGGCCTTGATGGTGTCTGAGAGATTCTTGGCGTTACGCAGATTGGCGAGATCGGGCTCGGCGACGATGACGACTTCGTCGATGGTCGCGATGGTGTGGCGCACCCAGCTCGTCCAGATGTGCGGAATATCGAGAATGACCACCGGAGTGGTCTTCTGGCTCAGC
>DASWWF010000092.1:0-13105 GCA_036401035.1 Devosia sp. | reverse complement strand
GCGGCGACATCGTCACCGCCACCATCGCCCATCTGGCGCAATCGACGCCGGAAGCGATGTGCTTTTCGGCCACCGACTTCAATTCCTACGGCACCGTCGACATCGCCGACGGCGCCCCCAGGCGCGTCAACGGCACCATGCAGGCCTCGGACGTGCCGGGGCTTGGCGTTACGCCGAAATTCGACGTGCTCGGCACCGCGACGACGATTTCCGCGTAGGCGTCACTGGTAGGGGCGGCCGACGCGGCCCGCGCCCAGCGCGTGGCTGAGGTCGGCGGCGGTCTGGGCCACGAGGCGGCCGAGCGACGGCATGCGTTCGGTCGTCATCCGGCTGGGCAGGCCCGAGACCGAGATGGCGCAGACCACTTCCTGCTGGCTGTCATAGACCGGGGCCGCCACACACCGCAGGTTCTGCGAATATTCCTCGTTGTCGATGGAATAGCCGTCCTGCCGGGCCTGGCCGAGATGGGTATCGAGATCTTCGCGCGTGGTGAGGGTATGGCTCGTCACCCGGCGCATGCCGCAGCGGTCCACCACGCCCGTCACATCGTCGCGCGAATAGCAGGAGAGAATGGCCTTGCCCATGCCGGACGCCGTCATCGGCGTGCGGCCGCCGATCCGCGAGACGGCGCGGGTGATCTCGCGGCTCTCGATCTGGTTGACGACGATGATCTCGCCATTGTCGACGACGCCGAGATTAGCGGTCTCGCGCGTGAGATCGCGCAGCCGGCGCAGGAAGGGCAGGGCGGGGGCAACGAAATGCCGGTCGCGCACGAAGGCCGAGCCGGTGGTGTAGGCCTGGCGGCCGATGTGCCAGAGATTGTCGCCCTGCGAGAACTGCACGAAGTGACGCTGCTCGAGTGTGGTCAGCAGCCGGTGCACGGTGGTGAGCGAGAGCTTGGTGCGGCGGGCGAGATCGGTGAGCCGCTGGCCCCGTTCAGTCTCTCCCAGCGCCTCCAGAAGCGTCATGGCGCGATCAACGGATTGCACGCGCCCGTTAAGGTCCTTGTCCATTCCGATCCTCCCGGCATCGCCGGATTTTTCCGCGCGATACCCTTCTCTGCTGAAAGTATGGTAGCGCTACCATGGGAGAGCGTCAACGCAGGACGTCGGCCTATCGGGCACGAAGTCCTACGTCTTAAGTCGTGACTCAGGGGGTCCAGTCGCCGTCCCATTCCTGCACGATGTGCCCCGGCGAGGTCTCGCGGAAGGTCCGCTTGGGCGGCACATAGTCGGCCGGGCGGATCGGGCTCTTGACCTCACCGCTGTTGACCGGACGGATCTGGTTGCGCCGGGCCGGATCGGGGATCGGCACGGCGGCGATCAGGCGCTTGGTATAGGGATGCTGCGGATTGCCGAAGACGGCGGCAGCGGGTCCCATCTCGACGATCTCGCCCAGATACATCACCGCCACCCGGTGGCTCACCCGCTCCACCACGGCCATGTCGTGCGAGATGAAGAGATAGGAGAGGCCGAGGGACTGTTGCAGATCGAGCATCAGGTTGACCACCTGCGCCTTGATCGAGACGTCGAGGCCGGAGACGGACTCGTCGGCGACGATGACCTTGGGCTCGAGCGACAGGGCCCGGGCGATGCAGATGCGCTGCCGCTGGCCGCCGGAGAATTGCTGCGGATAGCGGGTGGCAACCGCCGGGTCCATGCCGACCCGTTGCAGCAGGTCCGCCACCTTGGCGCGAGCCTGTTCGCGCGTCCCCAGCCTGTGTGTCAGGAACGGCTCCGCGATGGCTTCGCCCACGCGGATGCGCGGATTGAGGCTTGCGAACGGATCCTGGAAGATCATCTGGATGTGGCGACGCATGTCGCGCATCTTTTCCTTGTTGAGTGCCAGGATGTTGGTGCCGTCGATATCGATCTCGCCGGACTGCGGTTCGACAAGGCGCATCAGCGCGCGACCGGTGGTCGACTTGCCGCAGCCGCTTTCGCCCACCAACGACAATGTCTCGCCGGGCTGGATGTCGAACGACACATTCTCGACCGCGTGCACACGGCCAGTCACGCCGCTGAAAAAGCCCTTCTGCAGGTCGTAGCGCTTGACGAGGTTGCGCACAGACAGCACCGGGCGCGTGTCGTGCGCCACGGTATCGGTCCGCATCGGCACGATCTTGAGTTCGCCGGTCTCCCTGTCGACCACAGGGAAGTGCTGCGGCTGCCCGCTGACGGTGCCGCCGAGGCGCGGCACGGCGGCGATCAGCATCCTTGTATAGGTGTGCTTTGCCGAGGCAAAGATATCCTCGGTGTGTCCCTGTTCGACGACTTCGCCGCCCAGCATCACCACAGTGCGATCGGCAATCTCGGCGACGACACCCATGTCGTGGGTGATGAAGAGCACACCCATGCCCTCTTCGCGCTGCAGCTCCTTGATGAGCTGCAGGATCTGCGCCTGGATCGTCACGTCGAGCGCGGTCGTTGGTTCGTCGGCAATCAGCAGTTGCGGCTTACAGGCCAGCGCCATGGCGATCATCACGCGCTGCCGCATGCCGCCCGAAAGATTGAGCGGCAGGTCCGTGGCGCGCTGCCTGGCAGCCGGAATGCGGACGCGGTCGAGCATGCGCACGGCCTCGGCCTGCGCATTGCCGCCGCCCAACCCGTGGATGGTCAGCGCTTCGGCGATCTGGTCGCCCACCGAAACCAGCGGATTGAGGCTGGTCATCGCCTCCTGGAAGATCATGCCGATCTTGCGGCCGCGGATGGTCCGCATCTGCGCCTCGGGCAGCGTCAAAAGCTCCTGGCCGCCGAGCCTGACGGAGCCTTCGATGCGGCTGGTCTCTGCTTCGAGCAGGCGCATGACCGAGAGCGCGGTGACGCTCTTGCCCGAGCCGGACTCGCCCACCACCGCGAGCGTTTCGCGGGCGCCGATCTCGAACGAGATGCCCTTGACGATCTGCGTCCAGCCGTCGCCGGTGCGGAACGCGGTCTTGAGGTCCTTGACGGCCAGCACAGGGCTGGTCGTCGCGGTTTTGCCCGGCGGCGATGCAGCGGCGATATCAGTCATGGGCTGCACCTTCTCTCAGTACTTTGCCGTCGATGGATCGAGCGCATCGCGCACTGCGTCGCCGACGAGATTGAAGGCGAGCACCACCAGCGTGATCGCGGCGCCGGCGCCGATGATCGGCCAGGGCGACCCGAAGATGTTGTTGAGGCCATCGCGGATGATGTTGCCCCAGCTGGGGTTGGGCGGCTGCGTGCCGATGCCGAGGAAGCTCAGCGAGGCCTCGAGGCGGATGGCCGATGCCACCCACAGCATCATCAGCACCACGATGGGCGCCATGATGTTGGGGATGATGTGCCGGAAGATGATCACCGGCGTGCGGACGCCGACCGAGATCGCCGCTTCCACATAAGGCTCCTGCTTGACCGCCAGCGTCTGTGCACGGGCGACGCGGGCAAAGCCGGGAACGAAAGCCACCGTGATCACGAAGATCACGTTCCAGAAGCCGCCGCCGAGCACCGCCGCGATCATGATCGCCAGCAGCAGTTCGGGGAAGGCGAGCAACAGGTCGACGACCCGCGAAATGACGCGATCGACCCAGCCCCCGAAATAGCCGGCAATGACGCCCAGCGTCGTGCCGATGAGGGCGGCGCAGAACGGCGAGATGAGCCCGAAGATCAGCGAATTTCGCGAGCCGTAGATCATGCGCGAAAGCACGTCACGGCCGAACTGGTCGGTGCCCAGCCAGTTCTCCCAGCTGGGGAAGCGGTTGATCTTGGCCATCGACTGCTTGAGCGGATCGTAGGGCGCGAGGATCGGCGCCAGCAGGGCCACGAGGCAGAGGATGGCGATGATGATGACGGCGGCCACGGTGCCGGGCCGACCAAGAATAATCGACCGGATGACCTTGAACGTGCTCGGCGCGGGCGCCAGTGGCGGCGATGTTTCTGAGAGCGTGGTCATCATTGCATCCGGATGCGCGGGTCGACGATGATGTAGAGCAGGTCCATCAGCAGGTTGATCACCACGACGAACATGGCGAACACCACCACGCCGCCCTGGATCACCGCATAGTCCCGCTCGGAGATGGCGCTGATCAGCAGCTTGCCGATGCCCGGCCGGTTGAACACCAGCTCGATGGCCACCGACCCGGACAGCGTCGCAAGGGTCGAAAGGCCGAGGCCGGTAGTGAGCGGCAGCAGCGCGTTGCGGAGACCATGGCCGTAGACCACCCGGCTCTCCTTGGCGCCCTTGGCGCGGGCGGTGCGGACGAAGTCCTTGCTCAGCACTTCGAGCAGCGCCGTACGGGTGAGCCGTCCGATGAAGGCCGCCTTGACGAAGGCCAGGGTCAGCGCCGGCAGAAAGACGTGGTGCAAGCGGTCGAGAAAGCCTTCGCCGCCGCCATTGATGGGGAACCAGCCGAGGTTGAGCGCGAAGGTGATCAGCAGCAGCGCCCCGAGATAGAAATCGGGGATGGCGTAGCCGATCAGCGAGAAGACGCGGACGCTCGAGTCCGGCAGCTTGTTGCGATGGGTCGCGGCCAGCACGCCGAAGGGGACGCCGACCACGATGCCCATCAGCATCGCCACGACGGTGAGCTCGATCGTGTAGGGCAGGTTGTAGAGGATCAGCCCCAGCACATCCTTGTTGTTCATCATCGACGTGCCGAAATCGAGCGTCAGCGTGCCGACGACGAAATTGATGAACTGCATCCAGAGCGGCTCATTGAGCCCCATCTTCTCGCGGAACAGTTGCAGTTGCTCGGCCGTGGCCATGTCGCCCAGCGCCGCAATAGCGGGGTCGCCCGGCAGGATGCGCATGGCGATGAACACCAGCAGCAGCACCAGGAACACAGTCGGGATCGCATCCAGCAGCCGAAGCAGCAGATAGCGCGCCATCTCTCGGTCCTCCTCCTAAGGTGTCGCCTGTCTAGGCGGCGCTATTCCTGGAGCGCCGTCAAGTAGGGCTCGTTCGCCAAATCGTCCTCCAGTCCCGGCACGATGACGGACTGGCCGTCGCGGGTCAGGCTGATGAAGTACTGCAGATGGAACTCGCTATCGGTGTAATCGGCCGGGATCTCGGCGCTGAAGCGGGTGCCGGCCTTGTTCATCGGCACCGACTTCCAACGCTCCGCCTGGTTGATATGGCGGTAGTGGAGCACCGGCTGACCTTCGGCCGGCGTGTCGATCGAAACCGGGAAGGCCTTGCCGCCGGTGAACCGGGCCGCAGCCGAAACCGCGATCGGATCGGACCGCGTCGGGCGGCGAGCCTTGAGCGCCGCGATGGCGGCCTTGACCCTGTCGTCGGCCAGCACGGACTCGGTGCCGCCATAGCGACGGCTGCCTTCGAGGTCGAGCAGTTCGGCCTGCATTTCGGGCAGACGGCTGTGCCACGAGCCACGCAGCCAGGTCTCCGGCCCATAGGTGAGGTCGGAGTGGTAGACATCGCGTGACACCGCCGCGAGCCGTTCCCAAGCCGCCACCGAGCGGCGGGCATAGTCGACCATCGGTTCGATCAACTCGGTCACCTTGGTGGCGACGAAGAGCTCCGCCCAGCAGGCGGCGCGGAACTTGTCGGCGAAGTGCCGGGCGATGCCGCCCAGAATCTCGACGTCGATGAGAATGCGCTGTGCTTCGGCGCGACCGAAATCCTTCTTGCCGCGCGCCTCGGTCAATGCGGTTTCGCAGCCCTCGGCCAGCTCCTCGAGCCAGTCGGCCACATCGAGCGGGGTGTAGCGATGCGACGGCTCGCCCTTGAGCAATAGCGCGGCATATTCCTGTGCGTTGGCGAAGAGCGCGGAGTCGAAGGTCGGGGCGTTGCCGAAGCGGACGTCGCCTTCCATGTCGGTGTAACCACGCGTACCGGCGCCACCATTGAGCAGCCCCATATTGGTGTAGATCTCGGGCCAATAGTGGTTGTTCGAGGCCGAGGGACCGTGCGTCAGCGTGATGAGCGGCAGCACACGGCTCGCCAGCGACAGGCCGCGCTCGCAGGCTTCCGCCACATCGCCGCATTCCTTCTCCAGCCAGCGCATCCAGCTCTGGCGCGGCGCGTCCGGATTGTAGAGCAGCCGGCCCCAGACACGGTACTGGTAGTCGTACTTCTGCCAGTCCTGGCGCGTGGCGAGGCCGTGCTTCTGGTAGTTGAAGCGCTGGCCCGGCATGCCGGTGCCCATGCGGCCCTTAAAGCTCAGCGGCTCGCACCACTCGACGCCATCGGAACCGGCGAACATCGAGCTGCGGCCATAGCCGCCGGCGAACACCGGATCGCCCCAGAGCAGCACGCGCTGCGTGCCGGCCCAGATGCGGTAGATGACCTTGTAGTCCTTGTCCTTGCTGAGCAGGTCGCCATACGAATAGCGCAGGAACTTGCGCGACCCTTCGCTCAGCTGTTCGCGTTCGGACTTGGCCTTTTCGGGCGGGTATTCCTTGTTGCGGATCGCCGACTGGTGGTAGGGCAGGCCCATATGCTCGGCGAGATATTTCGGCGAGGCGGCGACCGGCATGCCGGAGGCGCGGGCGATGCCGATCATCTTGTGATCGAGCCCCTTGCCATGCATGTCGATCTCGACCGGCCGGCCGCTGTCGGCCACGCCGGCAAAGGCCTCTTCCCAAAAGCCGTATTCGCCTTCGGCAATGCCGCCTTCGACATGCACCCGGAACGTGAGGCCGGTGATCTCCGGCACCTCCTTGAGCAGCCGGGTGATCGAGGCGCGGCAATAGGGCGCGAGGTTATCCTTGGTGACGCCGCGCACGGTATAGTTGGCGCGCGGCACGTCGTCGAAATCATAGCGCTGCGTCCAGAGCGCCAGCTGGAACTCCAGCCCGCGCCGCTTGGCCTCACGGCCGATGAACTTCAGCATTTCGAGGTTGGCGTCCCGCTCCTCCGCGCTCACTTCCTTGACGTCGATATCAAAGCCCGGAAGCTGCAGCAGGTAGGGGTAGGGGAAGTAGAAGTAGACGTCGGTGACCCACGGATTGTGGTAGGGATAGTTGTAGCCCATGCCCAGCGTCAGGGCGAACCGGTTGAAGCGGTTCGACGCCAGCATGGAGAGATAGTCCCGCCACTGCTGCTTGTCGTTGTACCAGACCTTGTCCTCCTCGACCGCGCAGAAGAGGCGCGCCATCGAGCGGATGCGGGCAGTCGGCTTTTCGACCAGCGGCCAGGTGCCGGCAAAGGGATCGTCGCCGGTGCTGTTGCGCACGCGGTCGGCGAGCTCGGTGAGGGCATAGACGATGCCGCGCTGATCGTGGCCCCAGGCGACGATGCGATCGCCGGCCCGGTAGAGCGCCATGGCTTCCGCCACCTGCGGCAGCTCGACCGGTGGCTTGATGCTGGGGGCATGGCCGGCGCCGGCGATCTCGATGATCGTGCCGGCGGAAGCGGACGATCCGACGCTGGCCTCGATGTCACGCTGCTTGAGCGCATGGGCCAGTTCGCCGGCCGCCCAGGCGACTGCCTCGTCGCCTGCGAGCGACGGGGCCAGGAGGATGCCGATGGCGTCAGCTCCACTCATCTTTGTTCACTACTCCATGGAGCCGTACGGCAAGACAGGTCCCGGACCAGCGACGGCCCGGGACACAGGTTCTGCGATCAGATGGACTTGGCCTGCGAGAGCGGCCAGTTCACATAGCCGGACTCGACCTGATACCCCAGGTCGATCTTGGGCGAGCGGACGACCATGAAGCCGTTGGTCGAGATCATCAGGATCACGGCATCCTTGAGGGCCTGCACCTCGATGTCGCGCACGATCCCGACGCGCTTGTCGAGGTCGGGCTCGGCCAGCGCCTTGGCCAGCAGGTCGTCGATCCCCGGGATCGCGACGCCGTAGTGGCTGAAGTTCGATCCGCCATTGCCGTCGGAGCGTACCTCGGCTTCCTTGGTGAGGTAGGTGAGGACCACCTGGGTCGGAACCGGCGGAAGGGCCGACGACTGCTGGAAGAGCGTATTCTTGCCGATATTCTGGTCGGCATGGAACGCCGTGTGGTCCTTGATCTCGAGCTGCATGTCGATCCCGACCCGCCGCAGCTGGTCCTGGATCATCAGCATGATCGCCGAGAAGTCCTCGCGCTGCGAGGTGATGTTGGGGAAGCTGAAGCCCTCCGGCTTCCCAGCCTCCGCAAGCAGCGCCTTCGCCTTTTCAGGATCGTAGTTGTAGGCGACGTCTTCCGGGATCGTCTCGGCCGTGAAGGCGCCGGGGAAGCTCGGCGGATTGAGCCCGTAGCTTCGCTTGCTGATCGGTGCGATCGCGGTGGTGATCTCATCGCGGTCGATGGCGTAAAACAGCGCCTGCCGGATCTTCGGATCGTCGAAAGGCGGGACGAGCACGTTGACCTGCATGGAAAAGAAGCTGCCCGGGCTCACCACGTCGAAGATCAGGCTGTCGTCGCGCTGCCGGATCGAGTCGGCCCAGCCCGGCGCGCGCACCCCCTCGATCATGTGCACGTCGCCCGAAAGGATGGCGAGCGTCCGCGCGGTCGTATCGGCGATGTAGAGGATCTGCAGCCTTGGTGTGGCGGCCGGCGTGTCCCAATAGGCATCGTTGGCGACGAGCGTCACGCCCTGCGAGGGATCGGTGGCCACGCTTTCGAGCACATAGACGCCGGTGCCGATCGGGTCGGTGCCGATCGCCTCTTCGCCCTTCTCCTCGATCGCCTTCTTGCTCATCACCCCGCCGTCATAGTCGCTCAGCACGCCGAGCGGAAACAGCGGATCGGGCTGCTTGAGCTGGAAGACGACGGTGTAGGGACCATCCGTTTCGACGCTCATGATGTTGGTGAACTTCTCGCGCACGCCGCCCACGCGCACTGCGTCGGTGGCACGATCGAAGGTGTATTTGACGTCTTCCGACGTCATTTCGCCATAACCCTTGTGGAACTGGACGCCTTCACGCAGCTGGAAGGTCCAGGTCTTGGCGTCTTCCGAGCCCGACCAGCTCGTGGCGAGGCGCGGCACGAGATCGTCGAGGGTCGCCGGGAAGTGCCAGCGTGGCAGATCTACCAGCTTGTCGTAGAGGGCGATGATGGCCCAGTTGTCGACGCCCTGGATCGATTTGTGCGGGTCGATCGTGCGGAGGCCGCGCGCCGCGCCCGCATATTTGATCGTGTCGACTCCCTGCGCAAAGGCTTTGCCGCTGAACGCGGCGAGCAGCGTGGCGCCACCCAGAGCGGCGGCCGATCCGCCGATGAAACTGCGTCTATTGACCTGCATGCTGTCCTCCTCCAAGGCCGACCATCCATCTGTCGCATGGCTGTACCGGGTGACTGAACGGTAGCTAGGCGGGGTGGTGGTACAAGGAAGGCCGTCGACCTTTTCCGCATAGTGGAAACGACAGGTCCCGCCTTCCACATCGCGGAAAGCGGCGACGCTCCCTGCCGACGCGCCAAAACCTTTCGGCTAGCTCTTGTGACCTAACGTTAGGCGGAGGGAGCGACGATGGCCGAACAACCTTGGTACAAGACGACACTGCGCTGGGGTCAGACGAACCTCGTCGAATGCGATCCCGAGCGCTATGACGCCGACTGGTGGCGCGAGCATTGGCGGCGGACCCGCGTGCAGGGCATCATCGTCAATGCTGGCGGCATCGTCGCCTACTACCCCTCGAAGTTTCCGCTGCATCATCGCGCCGAAAAGCTCGGCGAGCGCGACCTCTATGGCGATATCGTCAAGCTGGCGCGCGAGGAGGGGCTGCGGGTGATCGCCCGCATGGACTCCAACCGCGTCGCTCAGGATTTCTACGAAGCCCACCCCGAATGGATCTGCCGCCAGGCCGATGGCAGCCCCTATATCGTGGCCGACAAATACATCACCTGCATCGGCTCGGCCTACTACACCGACTACCTGCCCAAGGTGATGGAAGAGATCATCGAGCGCAGCCACCCGGACGGGTTTTCGGACAACAGCTGGGCCGGCATGCCGCGCAACAACATCTGCTACTGCGAGAGCTGCAAGACCCAGTTCCAGGCCTATGCCGGCAAGGTCCTGCCCGAGGGGCACGACTGGGACGACGAATCCTACCGCGACTGGATCCGCTGGAACTTCCAGCGCCGCACCGATCTGTGGAAGCTCAACAATCAGGTGACGCGCAAGGCCGGCGGCCCGGACTGCATCTGGTCGGGCATGATCGGCGGCGAGACGCTCTACAACTCGGCGCGCTTCATCGACCTGCAGCAGATCCTGCCCGAGGCGGCGATCGTCATGCTCGATCACCAGCGCCGCAACGCCTATGACGGCTTCGAGCAGAACACCGAAGCCGGCAAGCGCCTGCACGAGCTCGCCGGCTGGGACAAGCTGATCCCCGAGTCGATGCCGCAATATCAACTGGGCTCGCCGGCCTTCCGCCTCGCCTCGATGCCGCCGTCCGAAGTGCGGCTGTGGTCGAGCGCGGGCTTTGCCGGCGGCATCCAGCCCTGGTGGCACCATATCGGCTCGATGCATGAGGATCGTCGCCAGTACAAGACTGCCGAACCGATCTTCCAGTGGCACGAGGCCAACCAGGACGTGCTGGTCAACCGCACCCTGACCCCCGATGTCGGCATCGTCTGGTCGCAGCAGAACCAGGACTTCTTCGGCCGCGATTTCGGCCGTCATGCCGCCGGTACCAAGACCATGGCGCCTTACCGTGGCGCCGTGCAGGCGATGGACCGGCACGGCATCCCCTATGTGCCGCTGCACGCCGACGACATCGCCAAGTCGATCGATCGACTGTCGGTGATCATCCTGCCCAATGTCGGCGGCTTGAGCGACGAGCAGGTCAAGGGCATCGAGCGGTTCGTCGCCGCCGGCGGCTCGGTGATCGCCACCGGCGAGACCTCGACGGCCACCCAGTACGGCGACCCGCGCGGCGATTTTGCGCTCGCCAAGCTCTTCGGCGTGCATCGTGCCGAGGGCAGCCATGGCGGCGAAGGTCCGCCGGACCAGAACCTCGAGACGCATGCGCGCCACAGCTACCTGCGGCTGCTGCCGGAGAACCGGGCCAGCGTCTATGGCTCTCGCGACGTCACCGCCCCTGCCAAGGCCGGCACCCGCCACCCAATCCTTGCCGGCCTCGACGACACCGACACGCTGCCCTTCGGAGGCTATCTGCCGGTGGTGTCGGTTGATCCGGGGGTAGAGGTGCTCGCCACCTTCATCCCGGATTTTCCGATCTACCCGCCGGAAACGTCGTGGATGCGCGAGCCCAAGACGGACATTCCCGCCATCGTCGCCAAGGCCGGGCCTGCTGGCGGCAAGCTGGTCTGGTTCGTCGCCGACCTCGACCGCTGCTTTGCCCGCGACGACAGCTTCGAGCATGCGCTGCTGCTCGCCAATGCCGTGCGCTGGTCGCTGGGCAACAAGGCCAAGGTGGAGCTCAAGGGCACGCATGGCGTGATCACTGCCGAGCTCTATCGGCAGGCCGATCGCCACGTGCTGCACCTCAACAATCGACTGCAGCTTTCGAACACGCCGGGCCGCCAGTACGACCTCATCGCGATCGGACCGGTGGAGGTGCGGGTGCGCGTCGGTAGTGCGGCGCCGTCCCAGGTCAACCTGCGCGTGGCGCGCAAGTCCATCCCGGCGCGGCGCGAGGGCGACCAGCTCGTCTTCACCGTCGATAGCGTCCTCGATCACGAAGTGGTCGAGATACCGTCCCGCTGACCCACCCTCCCCGGTCAGCAAGAAGGGGCGCACCCTCCCCCGGTGCGCCCCTCTCATTTTGTCGCCCCTGATCGAAGCGATCAGGCGGTCTTTTTGGCCTTGCTCAGCGGCCAGTAGGCATAGCCAGACTGCACCGGGTAGCCGATGTCGACGCGCGGATTGCGGGCGATCACATAGCCCAGCGTGATGATGCCCAGGATCGGCAGGTCCGTAAGCAGTTTCCGTTCGATCTCCTGGAAGATCACCGTGCGCTTGTTGAAGTCGGGTTCATCCAGCGCCTTGGTGATCAGGTCGTCGATCCCCGGCATGGCAACGCCATAGTGGCTGAAATTGCCCTGGCCGGTGCCGTCTGCCTTCACTTCCGCGGCGGCCGACACCTGCTGCAGGAACACGTTGATCGGCAACGGGCCATAGCTCGACGAGTTGAGCGGCATGGCGTTCTTGTCGTTGCGATTGTCGGCGTGGAAGGTGTTGTGGTCGATGATCTGCAAGTCGAGGTTGATGCCCACCGACCGCAGCTGCTCCTGGATGATGAGCATGATCGCCGCATAGTCTTCGCGCTGGCTGGTGTAGCACTGGATCGTCAGCCCGTCGGCGAAGCCGGCTTCGGCGAGCAGGGCCTTGGCCTTTTCCGGATCGGGCTTGTACTGCAGCTCTTCAGGCAGGTCCTCGCGCTTGACCGAGCCTTCGAACTGGCTGGCGATGATGCCCACCATCGGCTTGGCCATCGGACCATAGGCCGAGGCCAGCGCCTCGCTGTCGATGGCATAGCGGATGGCCTGGCGCACCTTGAGATTGTCGAGTGGTGCGCGCGTCAGGTTGAGGTGCAGGAAGTTGAAGCTGCCCGGCGCGGTCATGTCGAATTGCGTTTCCGCCGAGCGCTGCTTCATCGTATCGATCCAGCCGGGAGCGCGAACGCCCTCGATCATATCGATCTGCCCTGAAGCGAAGGCCAGCGTGCGGGCGGTGGTGTCGGCAATGTAGCTGACGCGGACCTTGGGGCTCGCCGGCTGTTCGCCGAAGAACTCGGGGAACGCCGCCAGGGTCACGCCCTCGGTCTCGCTGACATTTTCCACCTGGAAGCAGCCGGTGCCGATGGGGTCGAAGTTGAACGCCTCGCCCTTCTCCTCGAACGCCTTCTTGCTGATGATGCTGGCGCTGAGCACCGAGGCGGCAGAGCCGTTGAACAGCGGATCGGGGCGCTTGAGTTGCACCACGAAGGTGTAGGCGTCAGGCGCATCAATCGACTCGATATTGCTGAACTGCACCTTGCCGCCGGTGACGAGCTCGGGATCGAGCTGACGCCCGAACGTGAACATCACGTCGTCCGACGTCATTTCGCCGTAACCCTTGTGGAACTGCACCCCCTTGCGGAGTTTGTAGGTCCAGGTCTTGGCGTCCGCCGAACTCTCCCAGCTCTCAGCCAGGCTCGGTTCGAACTCTTCGGGCTTGGTGGCGAAGCGGCCGTCGGGCGCGCGCACCAGGGTGTTGAACACCTGGTAGATGGTCCAGTTGTCGC
>DASWWF010000091.1:0-4720 GCA_036401035.1 Devosia sp. | reverse complement strand
GAATTCCGACCAGTCGTCCTTCACCGCGGCATTGCCGTGGCTGAGATAGGACTTGGCGGCGGACTTGACCCGCTCCTGCAGCGCCTTGACGCCGGCAGGCTTGGCCGCCGGAGCAGGCCGGGATACCGGGGTGGCGCGACGTGTGTCGGCGAGGGTGAAGATATCGACCACCCGATCGAGCTCGGAGGCCTGCGCCTCGGTCTGCTCGATCGCCGCATTGGTCTCTTCGACCAGCGCCGCATTGTGTTGGGTCATCTCGTCGAGGGTGCGCACCGCGGTGTTCACCTCTTCGATCGAGGCAGCCTGCTCGCGGCTCTCGCGGGCAATGCCGTCCATCAGCTCGTTCGACGAACGGGCCGCGACCAGCATGGCCTCGAGCTTGGACGCCGCATCGGCGACGAGCTTGGAACCGCCGCGAACTTCCTCGGCGCTCTGCTCGATCAGCACCTTCACTTCCGCCGAGGCTTCGGCGGCCGACTGGGCCAGACGCCGGACTTCCACGGCGACCACCGCGAAACCCTTGCCCGCTTCACCGGCACGCGCCGCTTCCACCGAAGCGTTGAGCGCCAGCAGGTTCGTCTGGAAGGCGATGTCGTCGATCAGCCCGATGATGTTGGAGATCTTGCCCGACGAGGTGGTGATCTTTTCCATCGCCTCGTTGGCCTGCGTCATCACCAGGCCACCCTCTTCGGCCGTCCGCGTCACGGTGCCGGCGACGACGCTGGCCTCCTTGGCGCGCTCGGCGTTCTGCACCACGGTCGAAGCGAGCTGCTCCATCGTGGCCGAGGTCTCCTCGATCGTCGCCGCCTGCTTGGTGGTGCGTTCGGAGAGGTCGTTGGCGCCCGAGAGGATTTCGCCCGTCGCCGTCTTCAGCGCCCGCGACGTATCGCGGAGCTGGCTGACGATATCGGTCAGCTTGTCGGCCACCGCATTGGTGTCCGACTTGAGGCGCGCGAACGCCCCCTCATAATTGCCGTCCATGCGCTTGGTGAGGTCGGTATTGGCCAGGGCCGAGAGCACCTGCCCCGTCTCGCCGATACCGCGATCGACGGTCTCGACCAGGTTGTTGATGCTCGAGGCGATGGCGTTGAGTTCGGCATCGGGGAACTCGGCATCGACGCGACGAGTGAAGTCGCCGGCGATCGCCGCATCCACCACATTGCCGAAGGCACGCTGCAGCTGCGCCATCATCTCCGAGCGGGCCTGCTGGTCGCGGATGATGCGAGCCGCTTCCGCCTCGGTCATCTCGGCCATGCGCATGCCGTTCTCGCGGAACACCGCGACGGTCTTGGCCATGTCGCCGATTTCGTCCTTGCGGTTGCCGTAGGGCACTTCCACCGAATAGTCGGCGTCGGCGATCTTGCGCATCACCCCGGTCATCTTCTGCACCGGCTTGGCGATGCTCGACCCCAGGAAGAAGAAGGCGAGGAGACCCAGCGCCAGCACGATGGCGCCGCCGATCAGCAGGTTGACGAGCTGCGCTTCGGAATCCGCGAGCAACACCGCCTGCGGCACGGCAACGATGACGCTCCAGCTCTGGTCGACGGTGCCCGGCAGTGTCGCCTTCTTGGCGGTCATCTTCCAGGTCTGCCCGGCAGCTTCGCCGGTCGACTGGTAGGTGTCGGTGGTTTCGAGCGCCTTGGCGGCGCCAAGCGCCCACTCTTCGGTGGCAACAGTGCCGATCAGCTTGGGATCGGGGTTCACCACCCAGACACCCTTCTGGTTGAGCACGCCCATGAAGCCCGAACCCATCGGCGCGGTGCCACCGATCATCTTGGCGAGGTCGCCGGCGTTGAACGCCACGCTGGTGAGGCCCACGCCCTTGCCCGAGGCATCGCGGATGATGTTGGTGAAGCTCGTATAGAGCACGCCGTCGATATTGTCCGGACCGGTGATGGCGGCCACGTCGCCCTTGAGCGGCGTGTTGAACCAGACGTCGAAGCTCTTCGGATCGGGGTTGTCGAGCGACTGGAACACCACCTTGCCGTCGGCGCCGCGGGTGGCGAGCACGCCGACCTGGTTGCCGGTGACGAGGAACTGCGATCCCGCGAAAGCCGGCGAGGCGGCGAGCTTGGCATCGGCCGAGAACATCATGATCACGGCCAGCGCCGCGTCGAGCTTGCCCAGCTGGTTGGCGGCGACGGCGCCATAGGTGGCGGGAGTCACGGCCGGATCGGCGAGCAGCGCCGTACCCGTCACCGCCACGGACTCGGCCGCGGCGGCATATTTGGTGAGGAACGAGGTGATCTTTTCCGCCTCGGTCGAGGCAAGCCCGCCGACGACCTCATCGGCCTGCGCCAGATCCTGCGCACGGTTGGTGCTGACGACGTAGAAAAGCGAGGCAATAATCGCCACGGAGAACACCGCGGCGGCGGCAATAATGATCGTGCCTCTCAACTTGAGAGAGGGCAATTTCAACTTCAGCTTGCTCATTTCGAGAACGAATTTCCTGTCGGCGGGAGGAGTTGCGCGTCCGACAAGCAGTGTGCACGTTATCATTTAAGAAGCGGTAAGGATGTCCGCGGATTTACCTTTGAAAACAGGCGACGCAGTGCCTGTCGAGACTTGCGCCGCGCATCCCCGATGTGGGTCGGAAACTTGCGACCGCTCTATCACCCTGCCCCGCCCAAATCGGCGAGAGTCTTCGCCGGCGGAAAGAAAAGGGCGCCTCAAAGGGCGCCCTCCATGACGGTGATGGGGCCATGCCTCAGAACTCGGACCAGTCGTCCTTGAGCGCGGCATTGCCGTGGCTGAGATAGGAATTGGCAGCGGACTTGACCCGCGCCTGCAACGCCCGGATGCCCGACGGCTTCGTCGCCAGGGGCGCCGGGGCACGCAGAGGAGCCGCGGCCGGAGGCGCATCGGCGAGCGTGAAGACGTCGACCACGCGATCGAGTTCGGTCGCCTGTGCTTCGGTCTGCTCGATGGCTGCGTTGGTCTCTTCCACCAGCGCGGCATTGTGCTGGGTCATCTCGTCCATCTGCCGCACCGCAACAGTGACCTCTTCGATGGCCGAAGCCTGCTCGCGGCTTTCGCGTGCAATGCCGTCCATCAACTCGTTCGAGGACCGGGCGGACACGAGCATCGCTTCAAGCTTGGACGCCGCATCGGCCACCAGCCGCGAACCGCTCTTGACCTCGTTGGCGCTCTGCTCGATCAGCACCTTGACCTCGGAAGAGGCCTCGGCCGCGGACTGGGCCAGGCGACGAACCTCGATAGCGACGACGGCAAAGCCCTTGCCGGCCTCACCGGCGCGCGCGGCTTCGACCGAGGCGTTCAGCGCCAAGAGGTTAGTCTGGAACGCGATGTCGTCAATCATTCCGATGATGTTGGAGATCTTGCCCGAGGAGGCGGTGATCCGCTCCATCGCCTCGTTGGCCTGCCCCATCACCTGTCCGCCTTCCTCGGCGGTACGCGTGACAGTACCGGCCACCACCGAGGCTTCCTTCGCCCGTTCGGCATTCTGCAGCACTGTGGTCGCCAACTGCTCCATCGCCGCCGAGGTTTCCTCGATGGTTGCCGCCTGCTTGGTGGTACGCTCGGAGAGATCGTTTGCACCCGAGAGAATCTCGCCGGTCGCGGTCTTGAGCGCCCGTGACGTGTCGCGGATCTGGCTGACGATATCGGTCAGCTTGTCGGCAACGCCGTTCGTGTCGTCGCGGAGGCGGGCAAACGACCCCTGGAAGTCGCCTTGCACCCGCTTGGTGAGATCGGTCTCTGCCAGCGCGGCGAGCACCTCCCCGGTTTCACCCAATCCGCGATCTACCGTCTCGACCAGAGTGTTGATGCTGCTGGCGATGGCATTGAGTTCGGCATCGGGGAATTCGGCATCGACCCGACGCGTGAAGTCGCCGGCAATCGCCGCATCCACCACATTGCCGAAGGCGCGCTGCAGTTCGGCCATCATCTGCGTCCTGGCCTCCTGGTCGCTGATGATCCGGGCCGCTTCCGCTTCGGTCAGTTCGGAGACCTTCTTGCCGTTCTCGCGGAACACTTCAACGGCACGCGCCATGGCGCCGATCTCGTCAGGCCGCCTTGTTCCCTCGACGATGACGTCATGGTCACCCTCGGCTACCTTGAGCATGGTTCGGTTGAGCTGCACCATCGGCCTGGCGATCGAGCGTGAAATCAGGACGCCGGCGAGGAGAATGATCAGCGCGATTGCCGCCGTCATGGCGCCGCCTTCAATGGCGGCCTGCACGAAGATCTCGTCCACCTGGGTGAACAGCACGCCCGAGGCGATCGACCAGCCCCAGGGCGCGAAGCCCTGAGCATAGCTCACCTTGTCGGCTTCGCCGCCCTCGGGCTTCTTGAACAGATAGGTCTCAAAGCCCGAGCCGTCCGCCCGGACCTTGCCGAGCAGATCCTGCAGGTAGAACTTGCCCCGGCTGTCGGCTTCGACCGATCGGTCGGCACCCTGCTTTTCCGGTTTCGTCGGGTGCATGATCAGGATCATCGAGTTGTAGTCGTCGATGAAGAAGTACTCGTTGCCCTGATACCGCATCGCGCGGACCGCATCGAGCGCCTGAGTCTTGGCCTCGTCCTCGGTCATCTCGCCCTTCTGGAAGCGATCGTAGTAGGACTGGACAACACTGGTCGCGGTTTGCACCACGCTCTGCAGTTCGGTGCGCTTGAATTCGTCGAGATTGGCCTTCAGGTCGTAGAGCTGGTAGCCGACGACTGCGAAAAAGCCCAAAGCGAAAAGTGCCAGCAGTCCATA
>DASWWF010000090.1:0-2221 GCA_036401035.1 Devosia sp. | reverse complement strand
CCCACGGCGGCCGGCTGAAAAGTTCTCATTTTGTCCTCTCCGGTTTTCCGCTAGTCTCCGCGCCGAAAATCGCGAGAGTCCAATGGCCGATTACGTCTTTCCGCCCGCCATCACTGCTATCCCCACCACCGATGGCGGCCTCTTTCCGGTGCGCCGCATCTATTGCGTCGGCCGCAACTATGCCGAACACGCCCGCGAGATGGGGCACGACCCCAACGAGGCGCCGCCCTTCTTCTTCGGCAAGCCTGCCGATGCGCTGGTGATCGACGGCGCCGCCATGCCGTACCCGACCCAAACCGCCGATCTCCACCACGAGATTGAACTCGTCGCGGCCATCGGCGGCGACGCCGGCAATATCGCTGTCGAAGACGCGCTGACCTATGTCTGGGGCTACGCCGCCGGCATCGACATGACTCGCCGCGACGTCCAGGCCACCGCCAAGAAGGGCGGCCGCCCGTGGGACATGGCCAAGGGTTTTGACCACTCCGCCCCCATCGGCCCGCTGGTCCCCGCCATGAATCTCGGCGAGCATCCGGCCAAGGGCGCCATTACGCTGAAGGTCAACGGCGCCATCCGCCAATCCGGCGACATCTCCGAAATGATCTGGGACCTCGCCCATGTCATCTCGCACCTCTCCAAATGGGTGGAACTCAAGCGCGGTGACCTCATCTTCACCGGCACGCCCGCCGGCGTCGGCGCCGTGGTGCGCGGCGATGTGCTCGAGGGCGAAATCGCCGGCATCGGCACGGTCCGGACGACAATTATCTGATGCGGGACCTTCTCCATGGTTGAGTGGTCGCCCCAGCAGGACGAGGCGCTGGTCGCCGTCTCCAGGTGGCTCAAGGACAAGAACGGGCCACAGGTCTTTCGCCTGTTTGGCTGGGCCGGCACCGGCAAGTCGACGCTCGCCCGCCACCTGGCGCAGGGGGTGAAATCGGTCAAATACGCCGCCTTCACCGGCAAGGCCGCCTTGGTCATGCGCAAGAACGGCTGCCGCGGCGCGTCGACCATCCACTCGCTGATCTATTCGCTGGTCTCCGACAAGGACGACGAGCCGCGCTTCGTCCTCGATGCCGAGAGCGAAGCCGCTACCGCCGATCTCATCGTCATCGACGAAGTTTCCATGGTGGACGAGGCGCTGGGCCGCGATCTCCTGAGCTTCGGCACCAAGGTGCTGGTCATCGGCGATCCGTTCCAGCTGCCGCCGGTGCAGGGCGCCGGCTTCTTCACCGCGCACGACCCCGACGTCATGCTCACCGAAATCCACCGCCAGGCCCGCGACAACCCGATCATCCGCATGTCGATGGATATCCGCGAGGGCGAGTATCTCGAGCACGGCCGCTACGGCGAGTCGCTGGTGATCCCGCGCACCGAAGTCGACCGTGACGCCGTGATGATCGCTGACCAGGTTCTGGCCGGCCGCAACAAGACCCGCGTCGCCTACAACGACCGCATGCGCGAACTCAAGAACATGCCGCGCCACGAACCCGTCGTTGGCGACCGCCTCGTCTGCCTCCGCAACAACGCCCAGAAAAAGCTGCTCAACGGCCAGATCTGGACCGCCGCCGAGGTCAAGAAGCGCTCCAACGGCCGCTTCTCCATGCTGCTCGACCCCGACGATCCCACCGCCGGCAAGAAGTCCCAGGCCAAGGTCGTCACCCACCTCGCCTTCTTCTCGGGCGAAGAAGACAACCTCACCTGGCCCGAACGCCGCCACTACGACGAATTCACCTTCGGCTACTGCCTCACGGTCCACAAGGCCCAGGGCAGCCAGTGGGACAACGTCTACCTCTTCGACGAAAGCTTTGTGTTCCGCGAAGACCGCAAGCGCTGGCTCTACACCGGGATCACCCGCGCGAGTGAGCGGATTACTGTGGTGACCTGATCCACCCCGACTGCGAGACCAAAGGGCCAGGGGCACCGGCGGTAGTGTCTCCTCCCCCCTTGCGGGGGAGGGACAGGGTGGGGGGTACGGGAGCCGGGGAATGTGTCCGAGGCATCAAGCCCCACCCCAACGTCTCTGGCCCATCCACCCCCACCCCTGTCCCCTCCCCGCAAGGGGGAGGGAGACCTGACTGCGCCCATCGGCGCACACTGATGCACCGGACAGCCAGTGGCTTCCGGGGATGTCAAAGAGCGTGACGGGCCCGGAGGCGGATGACCGCCTCGGTATTTGTTTTAGTGAGACGATATCCGCCTCCGGGTACCGGGGTTTCTGGCA
>DASWWF010000089.1:0-3369 GCA_036401035.1 Devosia sp. | reverse complement strand
TGAAGTCGAGCGACTCCAGAATGCTCGGCTCGTCCTCCGCTATGAGAATATCGAGCGCCAAATTTCCCCCCAATCGCTCCTGACCTCCCAATCAGGAACCCCGATAGGAAAGCCTAATCACATCGATTGGTCAAATCCGCGCGGCACCAGCGGCGCCCGCACCGCCTCCTGCCCACCCCCCGGCGCCAGTGCTTCCTCCTGCCGCTCGGGACAATCGCGCCGCGTACAGAGCCGGCAGGCCGGCCCCACCGGCACGTCCGCCGACACATCAGAAAGATCGAGCCCGGCGCCATAAACCGTCTGGTCCGCATGCAGCACGTCACAGGCCAGCATCACCGATGTGTGGATCGCCCGATCCGAAAAGCTTGCCGCCCGCCGCCCCGCGGTCTTGGCCACGAACAGATACCGCGACCCATCCGAAAACTGCACCACCTGCCGCACCAGCTGCTCGGGCGTGCGGAAGGCGTTGTAGATCGCCCACAATGGACAGGCATGCCCGCTATTGGGCAGCAGCAGTCCCGGCAACGGGAAATGCTTGGTCAGCCGCCCGGCCGGGTCCGACCGCAAGAACCCGAACGGCACCCCCTCCTGCCCGGGTTTCCGCAGCGTCACCAGCCGGTGCGCCACCTGCTCGAAGCTCGCCGTATAGTCCTGTCGCAGCGCCTCGATATCGTAGCGCACCACTTCGGCATCTTCGAGAAACCGGCCATAGGGGAACACCATCGCCCCGGCGACATAGGACGACAGCGCCCGGTAGGCGAGCCGCCGTGCCGTTGCCGAGGTCAGGACCGGCGCCCCGACCTCGCGCTCGATCGCCTCGCCTGCCGCCAGCTCCGCATAGAGCCGGCACAGCTGGAACTGTCGCGTCGCCGCGATCGCCGACATCTGGAACCACATTTCCCGCCGCTGCGGGTCGAACCGGTACTGGCCGGGAAAGCCGCGTGCATCCACTTCCCGCCCGGCCGAGCGCCGCACCTCGACCCCGAACCGGGTGCTCAGCGCATCCACCAGCGTCCCCTCGTGCAGCGGCCCGATCTCGGCGACCATCGCCTCCGCCACCGCTTCGAGCGCCGGGAAGTAATTGTCGCTCTGGAAGATCAGGTCATCGAGTTCGCGCACCGGTGACGCCGCCCGCCGCTGCCCGGCATCGCGGTCGAACTGCCCGATCAGATTGCGCGCCACATCAGTCATCCCCCGCGCCTCGCGCGCGATGGAGGCGACGAACCGCGCCCGCTCCCCCTCGTCGAGATCGGGCACATCCTCGAGAATTTCCGCCCCCGAGCGCACCGCCGTGATCCCCGACAGAATGCGGTGCAACAGCTCGGCGAACAGCGGGTCTGCCTGCAGCCGCTGTGCATAGTCGTCGGCGCTGGCCACTGCCCCCTCATAGGCCCGGTGCAGTTGCACGATCGCTGCGGCGGCGGCCGGATGCCGCGCCACCAGCTCGCGCGCATCGCCCGCCCCTAGCCGGGTCTGCGCCAGCACCGGATCGGCAAACGCCTCTTCGAGTTCGGCGATCAGCCGGTGCTCGCTCTCGCCCGTCAGCTCGCCGATCTCGATACTGAGTTCCGCCGCCAGCCGCAGCAACAGCGTGCCGCCCACATCGCGCTTGTTGGCTTCGATCAGGTTGAGATAGCTCGGCGAAATCCCCGCCCGCCGCGCCAGCTCCGCCTGCCCGATCCCCAGCGCCTTCCGCCGCGAACTGATCCTGATCCCGATCGGCGCCCGCATCGTTTCCCCCGGCAGCTGTCAACGCATTTACATCATTCACCACGTTAAAGTGCAAGTATTTACAAAATCTCATAAGCATTTCAATGCGCTATTGACCACATTTTCAGTTCAGCCAATTCTCGCTCTGCGGTGAGGTGTCCCGGCACGTATCTGGCCCCCCGCGCAACAGGAGGAGAATATGAACGAGTTTCGTAAGGGGCTGCTGACGCGCCGTACCGCGCTCAAGACCGGCCTTGCCGGCATTATTGCCACCGGCGTCGCCCCGACATTCTTTACGCGCGGTGCCTACGCCCAGGAATTCTGCAACGCTCCGACCGGTGACACCGTCACTCTCGGCTTCGTCATGCCTCTCACCGGCGCGTATGCCGACGAGGGCGCCGACCAGCAGCGCGCCTTCGAACTCGCCGTCGAGCACCTCAACGGTGGCGGCGACGGCGGCATGATCCCGACCTTCTCGTCCAAGACGCTCAAGGGTAGCGGCATCCTCGGCAAGAAGGTCGCCTACGTCACCGGCGACGACCAGACCAAGCCCGACGCCGGCCGCGACACCGCCCGCCGCATGATCGAGCGCGATGGCGCTGTCATGATCAGCGGCTGCTCGTCCTCGGGCGTCGCCATCGCCGAGCAGGCCCTGTGTCAGGAAAAGGGCATCATCTACATGGCCGGCCTGACGCACTCGAACGATACCACCGGCAAGGACAAGAAGAAGTTCGGCTTCCGCCACTTCTTCAACGCCTACCAGTCCGGTATCGCGCTCGGCCCGATCCTGGGCGAAGCCTATGGCAAGGACCGCGTCGCCTATCACCTGACCGCCGACTACACCTGGGGCTGGACCCAGGAAGAGTCGATGATCGCCGCCACCGAGGCCCTCGGCTGGAAGACCCTGCCGCCGGTCCGTACCCCGGTCAACGCCGGTGACTTCAGCCAGTATCTGACCCCGGTGCTCAATTCCGGTGCCGACGTGCTGGTGCTCAACCACTATGGTTTTGACGGCGTGAACTCGATCACGCAGGCCATGCAGTTTGGCATGCGCGACAAGCAGGCCAACGGCAAGGACTTCCAGATCGTGCTGCCGCTCGTCTCCGACCTCATGGCCAAGGGCGCCGGCGAAGCCATCAAGGGCGTCTACGGCACCGCCAACTGGGACTGGCAGCTCGGCGACGAGGCCTCCAAGGCCTTCACCAAGTCGTTCGGTGCCAAGTTCGGCCAGCCGCCGAGCCAGATCGCCCAGACGTCCTACGCCCAGGTCCTGCTCTACGCTGATGCGGTCGAGCGCGCCGGCACCTTCTATCCGCCCGAAGTGATCAAGGCGCTGGAAGACTACGAGTTTGACGGCCTCGGCAACGGCCCGACCACTTACCGTGGTTCGGATCACCAGTGCTTCAAGGAAGTCTACGCGGTCAAGGGCAAGGACGCTCCGGCCAACCCGTTCGACCTGCTCGAAGTCGTCGGCACCGCCTCCAAGGAATCGGTCACCTACGATCCTGCCATCTTCGGCGGCGAGCTCGGCCCGGATACCACCGCCGCCTGCTGATCCTTTGCCTGCGAGAACCGCCCCTTTCGGTTCCCGCAGGTGCTTTAGTCGGGTCCCCTTCTCCCTCGCGGGAGAAGGTGGCTCGGCGAAGCCGAACGGATGAG
>DASWWF010000088.1:0-5122 GCA_036401035.1 Devosia sp. | reverse complement strand
ATGCCGGGGTCCACCCCTGCCCCGTCGACGATCTCGACGGCCTGGAAGCCGATGTCGTTGGTGTCCTCCAGCGCCGCGACGGCGCCGCCACCATCGAAGGCGACGTTGAACTTGCGCGGCAGGCCGAACAGCGTGCGGCTGGTGAGGATGTGGTGGTGCCAGTGGCGGGCATAGGGGCGCGTATCGAGCAGTTCCTGCGGGTCGATGCCGGCGGTGGGTGAGCCGGTGACATTGCGGATGTTGTCGGCGCCGGAGCCGCGGGCAGTGAGGCCAAGGTCCTGGATGGCTTCGAGCAGGCTTGGGCCCATCTCGGCGGCGATCTCGCGGATCTGCAGGTTGGCGCGGGTGGTGACATGCGAGTAGCCGCCGCCGTGGGTGGTGGCGATCATCGCGAGGCCCGCGAGCTGCCAGTGGTTGAGGATGCCGTTGGGCATGCGCAGGCGGCACATGAAGGCGTTCTGGTTGGGCGCCACGTAGAAGAGCCCGTGGAAGCGCCAGCGGAAGTCGTCCTGCGGTTTCGGGAACGTCCCGCTCTCGGCCTGTGACTTCAGGCGCTGGTAGGCATCGAGCGGGTGCTCGTCGCGCTTGAACTTCTCCTGATCTACGAGCTTTTTCCCCTCGGCCTCGGTGCGGGCCATGGCGAGGAGATGCGGGGCGTCCGGACCGGTGGGTTCGGACGCCGCGGGACCGACGGAAACCGCCCGCGCCGCGCTCATGCCGGCGACCAGGCCTTCGAGATAGCGGCGCTGTTCGGGGGAGAAGTCGAAAGGCGTGGCGTCGGTCATCCGGTACCTCAAAAACGAAAAGCCGCCACCGGTCTCGACGACCGGGGAGGAGATCCGGACGTCATACCGATGGCGGCTTTGCCTGATCGAGCGCCCGGCCTTGGGCACCCCTGCGACCTGCGTCGCTTGCCGGAAACAATGCAGGGATCGTGCCAGATTACTCCGAGTAACGATCTGCTTTCACTATCAGGGTGTTAGCGATGGCATGCCGACAAATATGGAGCGGGCGAGAGGGCGGCTATCGCCCTCTCGCCCGGCACAATGCTCAAATTTTGTTCAGACGTGCGATCTGCTCACAATCTCGCCAGCGTGATCCCGGCTTCGGCGAGCATGCGGTCGACATGCACGGTTTCCTGGGAGGCAATGGCCTTGTTGGCGGCGATGCCGGTGAGGATGGACCAGGCGCCCTCCTTGTGGCTCGAGGCACGGCCATATTTGTCGGGCGGCATGCCGGCGGGGTCGAAGAGATAGCCCAGCATCACCGGATCGGCGCCGCCGTGGTCGCCCGAGCCTTTCCAGACGTCGAGCTTTTCGGGGCGCTTGCCGGCGAGGTGAAGCGTGGTGGTCATGTTGTCTTCGTGCGCCTTGTCGCGCTGGCCGCCGAAGACGCCGTGCACCTCGATGTGCTTGTGGATCAGTTCGCCCTTGGTGCCATGGAAGCGGATTTCGAGACCTTCCCAGGGCGAATAGGCGCAGAGCGTGTAGTTCAGCATCACGTCGTTGGCGTAGCGCACCTGCACCTGCATGGTGTCTTCGATGGCGATGTCGTCGGCGAAGACGCACTTGTCGCGCAGGTAGCCGTCATCGTCCTCGGCTTCGAGATAGAGCTCGCGCAAGGCCGGATCGTTCTCGAGATCGAGGCGGTAGTCGCATTTATCGAAAACCGGGCAGTCGTGACAGCGTTCGCCGTGGTCGGCGAGGCCGAGTTCGACGGCCATTTCGGGCGTATAGAACTGGCGCTTGCCGGTGGCGCTGACGGTCTTGGGGGTCGAGGCGACCCACCAGTTCATCAGGTCGAAATGGTGCGTGGACTTGTGCACCAGCAGGCCACCCGACCTGTCCTTGTAGCGGTGCCAGCGGCGGAAATAGTCGGCGCCGTGGACGCGATCGAGGAACCAGGTGAAATCGACCGCCGTGATCTCGCCGATGGCGCCCGACATCAAGAGATCTTTCAATTGGGTGCGCGCCGGCGTGTAGCGGTAGTTGAAGGTCACGGTGACCTTGCGGCCGCTCGCCGCCTGGGCGTCGAGGATTTCCTTGAGCTTGCCGAGATCCACCGTCATCGGTTTTTCGGTCATCACGTCGCGCCCGTCCTTGAGGGCGCGGACGATATATTCGTGGTGGAGATAGTCCGGCGTGGTGACGATCACCGTGTCGGGCTGCTGCTCATTCATCATGCGGCCGAAATCGGCCGCGTCGTAGGTGGCGATGCCGTTGCCGGGCTGATCCGGAATCTTGCTCGCCGAGAGCGCCAGGCGCTTTTCGTTGACGTCGCAAAGCGCAACCAGATCGTTGCCGTTGGAATGGGTCTTGGTGATGGCCGTGCGGAACATGGCGTGGCGCGCCCCCGCGCCCACGATCGCGTATTTCACTTCTAGTCCGGTCCTTGTCCGATTGGATGGCCGGGGTCCTCCCACCGGCCACGAATACTAATTCACCGTCTGGTTACTTCGTCAAGCGGCGGGGTCGAAAACCGGGATGCGCTTGCCGGCCGCGTCGAAATAGTGGGCGTTGGTGGGCGTCATCGAGAGGGTGAGTGTTTCGCCTATCTTGTGCCGCGCCTTGCCGTCCGTCTGCACCAGCAGGGTCTGGCCCGACGCCATCTGCACATAGACGAAGATCTCGCTGCCCAGATATTCGACCAGCGTCACCTTGCCCTCGGCGCTGAGGGCGCCCTCCTTGCCGATGATCAACTGCTCGGGCCGCACGCCGACGCTCACCGGACCGTTGGCGATGCCCGGCAGATCGAGGGCGCCGAAATCGGGCACCGCCGCCCTGCCCGTGGTCACGGTCGCGTCGATCATGTTCATCTTGGGCGAGCCGATGAAGGTGGCGACGAACTTGTTGCGCGGGAAGTTGTAGAGTTCGTAGGGCGTGCCGACCTGCTCGATATAGCCTTTCGAGAGCACCACGATGCGGGTCGCCATGGTCATGGCCTCGACTTGATCGTGGGTCACGTAGATCATGGTGGTGCCCAGCCGGTTGTAGAGGCTGGCGAGCTCGACGCGCATCTGCACGCGCAGTTCGGCGTCGAGATTGGAAAGCGGCTCGTCGAAGAGGAAGAGCTGCGGCTCGCGCACGATGGCGCGGCCGATGGCGACGCGCTGCTTCTGGCCGCCCGAGAGCTGGCGCGGCTTGCGCTCCATCAGCTCGCCGATCTGCAGGATCTTTGCCGCATCGGCGACGCGACGCTCGATCTCGGATTTCGGCATCCTGAGGTTCGAAAGGCCGAAGGCGAGGTTCTTGCGCACCGACATATGCGGATAGAGCGCATAGGACTGGAACACCATCGAGAGGTTGCGCTGGCTGGCCGGCAGGTCGTTGACCACCTTGCCGCCGATCGAGATCACGCCGTCGGTGATTTCCTCGAGCCCGGCGATCATGCGCAGCAGGGTGGACTTGCCGCAGCCGGAGGGACCGACCAGGACCAAGAACTCACCCGAGACGACCTCGAGATCGATGCCGTGGACGACCTCCAGGGTGCCATAGGATTTCCGTACGCTTTTGAGTTCGACGCCCGCCAAAGGGTGTCTCCTTATTCTGAAGCCAGACTACTTGAGACCCGACATCGCGATGCCGCGGATGATCAGGCGCTGGAAGATGACGAAGAAGAGGATGATCGGGACGATCGAGAGGATCGACATGGCAAAGAGCTGGCCATAGGCCGAGACGCTGTCCTGGGCGATGAAGCTGCGGAGCGCCAGCGGCACGGTGTAGTCCTGCATGTCGTTGAGGTAGACGAGCGGACCGAGGAAGTCTTCCCAGGTCCAGATGAACGAGAAGATCGCCGCGGTGGCCATGGCCGGGATCGAGAGCGGCATGATGATCGCCCAGTAGATCTTGAAAGGCGAACAGCCGTCGATCATTGCCGCCTCGTCCAGTTCGCGCGGCAGCTGCCGGAAGAACTGCACCATCAGGAAGATGAAGAAGGCATCGCCGGCGAGGAAGCGTGGCACGATGAGCGGCAGGTAGGTATCAACCCAGCCCATCTTGAGGAACAGCACGTACTGCGGGATCAGCACCACGTGGTAGGGGATCATCAGCGTCATCATCATCAGCGCGAACCAGATGTTCTTGCCGGTGAATTCCAGCCGCGCGAAGGCGTAGGCCGCGAACGAGCAGGAGATGACGTTGCCGATCACCGAGAGCACGGTGACGAAGGTCGAGTTGAGAAAGAACTTGGTGAAGCTGACCGCCATGGCGTTCCAGCCGTTGTAGTAGTTCTCCCAGCGGAACTCGCTCGGCCACAGGCCGATGTCGCCGAAAATCTGGTTGTCGGGTTTCAGCGAACTCGCGACCATCCAGATCAGCGGGTAAATCATTACCAGCGAGGTGAGGATCAGGAAGATGTGCTTGAAGAAGGCCGAGCGTTTGCCGCGCTTGAGCTTTTCCTCGCGGATGGCGGCGGCGATCTGAGCGGTGGTGGGCTGGCCGTCGAGGGTTGCATCGGCCATGGTCAGCTCCTCCCGTTCTCGTAGTGGACCCAGTACTTCGAGCTCCAGAAGGCGATGGCGGTGAAGGCCGCGATGATCAGCAGCAGGATCCAGGCCAGCGCCGAGGCGTACCCCATGCGGAAGTAGGTGAAGGCCTCGTTGTAGAGATAGACGGTGAAGAACAGCAGCGAGTCCAAGGGTGCGCCCTTGCCGCCCGAGATGACGAAGGCGCCCGAGAAGCTCTTGAAGGCCTCGATCATCTGCAGCACGAGGTTGAAGAAGATCACCGGCGCCAGCAGCGGCAGGGTGATGGCGAAGAAGCGGCGGACCTTGCCGGCGGCGTCGATCTCGGCCGCCTCATAGAGCTCCTGCGGAATGGCGCGGAGCCCGGCAAGAAAGATCAGCATGGGCGAGCCGAACTGCCACACGGCGAGGAAGACGAGCGTGGTCAGCGAATAGCGCGGGTCGGAGAGCCAGTTGGGCCCATCCATGCCGACGACGCCGAGCAGCGTGTTGACGAGGCCGTCATTCTCGAACAGCTGGCGCCAGAGCACGGCGACGGCGATGGAGCCGCCAAGGATCGACGGCAGGTAGAACAGCGCGCGATACCAGCCGATGGCGCGCACGCCCTTGTCGAGGATCATGGCCACGGCGAGCGCGAAAATGAGCTTGGCCGGCACCGAG
>DASWWF010000087.1:0-9461 GCA_036401035.1 Devosia sp. | reverse complement strand
CTCTATTCCACCCGCGCCCCGGTCACCGTGGCGCTGGGCATGACCGGCAAGCGCTTCGACCACACGCTGGCGGCGCTCGACGCGGTCACCCGCCACGCAAACCGCAACGTCATCCTCGTCGACGAGGAAGACCTGGCGCTGGTGCTCGACCGCGCCTTTTCCTTCACCGTCGCCTCCGGCGAGCGCGTCTCCGTCCACCCGCTGGCGCCGGTGACCTTCACCAGTTCCACCGGCCTCGACTATCCGCTCGACGGGCTAACCCTCGCCCCCGGCATCCGAACGGGCACCTCCAACGCCGCAGGAGAAGGGCCCTTCACCATCACGCCCGCCGCCCCCGCCCCCTGGCTCCTGATCCTCGACCGGCGATACCTGATGGCGCTGCTCGACCAGTTGCTGGCTGCGCCGACGCCATGATCCGCATCCTCTTCGCCATTCTCGCATTGCTGGTTCTCTCCGCCCCCGCTCGAGCGGAAACCGCTTGCCTGCTCATCGCCGACGTCCAGTCCGGCGACCTCGTGCATCAGCAAGGCACCGGCTGCGACGAGGGCATCGGCCCGGCTTCAAGCTTCAAGTTCGCGCTGGCGCTGATCGGCTACGACGCGGGTATCCTCACCGATGCCAGCACGCCCGCCTGGCCTTACAAATCGAGCTATGCTGCCGTCCGCTCGGTCGACAAGGCCACCACCGACCCCGAACGCTGGATGGGGGAATCCGTCCTCTGGTACTCTCGTGTCCTGGTCGCCAAGCTCGGTGCCGAGCGCTTCGCCCGATACGTCGCGGCCCTCGACTACGGCAATGCCGACGTCTCCGGCGACCCGGGCGCGAACAACGGCATGACCCACGCCTGGCTCAACACCTCGCTCCAGATCACCCCGGCCGAGCAACTGCGCTTCATCCGCCGCTTCCTCACCGGCAACCTGCCGGTCTCCGTCGACGCCATCGCCCGCACCGCCACGATCACGCCGGCCTTCGATCCGGGCGGCGGCTGGACCATCCGTGGCAAGACCGGCACCGGCTACATCCGCGAGGCCAACGGCAAGCTCGGCAAGCGCCAATATGGCTGGTTCATCGGCTGGGCCACCGACGGCACCCGCACCTATGCCTTCTCGGCGCTTGCAAAGGACCAGAAGCCCGGCGGCTCCGCCCTTGGCCCCCGCACCCGCGACGATCTCATCGGCCGCTGGTTGGGGCTGGTGCCGTAAAGCGTAGCTTTACACAGCACGCCCTTTGTTGCTAGGTTTGTCTTTGCACAGGGCGAACTCATGCTGATCCGGTCCATTCGACACAAAGGCCTTCGCAGGCTGGTGCAGGATGACGACGCATCTGGCGTCCCCGCCGCCTATGCCGACAAGCTCCGCAAGATGATCTCTTATCTTGAGGCTGTCGCCGACGTCGGCGAACTCAACGCCATTCCGAGCTGGAAGGCACATCGGTTGACCGGCGACCGGAAGGGTACCTGGGCGCTGCATGTATCGCCGAACTGGCGGCTCACTTTCGCCATCGACGGCGAGGAGGTCGAGATCATCGACCTCGATTTCGAGGACTACCACTGATGGACAAGACCGCCTTCCACATGAAAACCCCGGCCCATCCCGGCCTGTTCCTCAAGACCGAGATTATCCAGCCGCTGGGCCTCTCCGTTACCGCCGCGGCAGCCGTCCTTGGCGTCACCCGTCCGGCGCTGTCGTCGTTGCTCAATGGCAGGTCGTCGCTGTCGCCGGAAATGGCGCTGCGCGTCGAAAAGGCGTTCGGGGTGTCGATGGATACGCTGCTGCGCATGCAGACGAGCTTCGATATCGCGGCGCAGCGCCGGCGCGAGGCCGAGGTCGACGTGCAGCCCTATAAAGTCGCGTGAAAACAAAAACCCCAGCTTTTGCCGGGGTTTCTGTGTTGGTTACGCGTCGGCGTGGGCTTGCGCCTGGCTTCGGGCCGCCTTTTGCACCGCTTCCTGCACCTTTTCGAAGGCGCGGACCTCGATCTGGCGGATGCGCTCGCGGCTGACATTGTATTCCTGCGCCAGCTCTTCGAGCGTGGCCGGCTCGTCGCGGAGGCGGCGGGCCTGGAAGATGGCCTTTTCACGCTCGTTGAGGTCGGCCATGGCGTTGGTCAAGAGACCCATGCGCTCCTGGTATTCTTCGCTTTCGCCGAGCGTGGTTTCCTGGTCCGGCGTGTCGTCGACCAGCCAGTCCTGCCACTCGGAGGCGCCTTCATCGGCCCGCATCGGGGCGTTCAGCGAGGCGTCGCCGGTCAAACGCTGGTTCATCGAAACCACATCGGCTTCGGTGACGTGCAGCGTCGTGGCGATCTGCTTGATCTGATCGGGGTGCAGGTTGCCGTCGTCGAGGGCGGCGATCTGGCCCTTGATCTTGCGCAGGTTGAAGAACAGGCGCTTCTGTGCCGCCGTGGTGCCGATCTTCACGAGGCTCCACGAGCGCAGCACATATTCCTGGATGGCGGCGCGGATCCACCACATGGCGTAAGTCGCGAGACGAAAACCCTTGTCGGGCTCGAACCGCTTGACCGCATGCATAAGGCCGACATTGCCCTCGGAGATGACTTCCGAGATCGGCAGGCCATAGCCGCGATAGCCCATGGCGATCTTGGCCACGAGCCGCAGATGCGACGTGATCAGGCGCTGGGCCGCGCCGGGATCGGCGTGCTCCTTGTAGCGCTTGGCGAGCATGAATTCTTCATCCGGTTCCAGCATCGGGAACTTGCGGATTTCCTGGAGATAGCGGCTGAGGCCGCCTTCGGTCGACAGGATAGGCAGATTGGATTGGGCCATGACGCACCCTCTTCTTTCCCCCGGCGTACGGGCAGATTGCGACCCCCATCCATGGCGGCATGGAGCTCGCGCGTCTTGTTTATATAGGTCGAAATCAGGCGATGATAAGACCCGCCCGCTATGCCAAACGACATCCCGGTGCGATGGTTCCCGTCAGCACGCGCTAGCGTGCATACGCCAGGTCAAAAGGCTCGAGGGCGGCCTGAAGTTCCACGAGATCTTCGGGAAGATCGGCCTCGAAAAACATCTCTTCGCCGGTCGTGGGGTGCTCGAAGCCGAGTTCGGCGGCGTGCAGAGCCTGCCGCCCGAGCGCCAGAACCGCGGATTTCGGGGCTTCCGGCAGCCGGTTGACCTTGGTGACGTAGCCGGTCGCATAGACCGGATCGGCCACGAGCGGATGGCCGATATGGGCCATGTGCACGCGGATTTGATGGGTGCGGCCGGTTTCGAGCTCGCAGCGGATGCGGGTCACGTCCCAGCCGTCGCCGCCGAAACGCTGTTCCACGGCAAAATGGGTGATGGCCTCGCGGCCGTCACGGCGCACCTGTTGCTTCAGCCTCGAATGCTGGTCGCGGCCGAGCGGCGCGTCCACCGTGCCGCGGCCCTGTTCGGTGCGGCCCCAGGCCCAGGCGAGATAGGCGCGGTGCAGGGGGCCGGTGCGGCCGTGATCGGCGAACTGCGCCGAGAGATGGCGCTGCGCCTTCTCGGTCTTGGCGGCCACCATCACGCCAGATGTATCCTTGTCGAGCCGGTGCACGATGCCCGGCCGCTTGACGCCGCCGATGCCCTGCAGGCTCTCGCCGCAATGGAACAGCAGGGCATTGACCAGCGTGCCGGTCAGATTGCCCACCGCCGGGTGCACCACCATGCCGACCGGCTTGTTGATGACGATCAGCTGGTCGTCCTCATAGAGAATGTCGAGCGGAATATCTTCGGGCGTCGGCTCGGCCTCTTCGGGGGCGGGGGCGACCAGAACGATGCTCTCGCCCAGCTTCACCTTGTATTTCGGCTCGCTCACGGTTTGGCCGTTGATCGAAACGGCGCCGGCCAGTATCAGGTCTTTCACGCGGCTGCGGGAGAACTCTTCAAGGCCGCGGGCGAGCACGCCATCGAGCCGGTCACCGGCGTCCTTGGTGTTCACCTCGACTACCCATTCCATCTCCTCGCCGGAGTCGTCCTGCATGAGCGATCCTCAAAAGTCTGAGCCTGCCGCGGAACTGACGCCCGAGGCGCGCGCCATCATGGGGCGGGCGCGCAAATCGTTCCTGTTCTCGATCGGCCTGTTGATTGTGGGCTTTATCGCTATCGGCGGGGCGCTTGTCTACCGCGCGTCGCAGACGGGCGACAGCAAGCCGGCGCAGAGCTCCGACTATGTCATCGCGGCGCTGAAAATCCCCGCGGGCGCCGAAATCATCTCCGCCGTCGCCGCCGACGGCCACCTGACCGTCACCTTCCGCTCCGGCCCCATGACCAGCGTCCGCATCTTCGACGGCAAGTCGGGGGAACTGGTGCGCGAGATACCGGTGCTGAGCGAGTAGGGGCAGGGCGCCCCCTCCACCGGCTTCGCCGGTTCCCCTCCCCCGCTGCGCAGGGGAGGATCAAGGAGAGATCGTGCCACAGCGGATCCTCACCCGCGGAGCGGGGGAGGGGGACCGCCCGAAGGGTGGTGGAGGGGGCGCAGGCTGGTCAGTTCAGCCGGGATCGCCTGCCTCAGTTTCGCCCCTGAATATCCCTCAGCGCCGCCATGCGGTCGGAAACAGACCCCGCCGGATCGTTCCCTGCCGTGGCCGATTGCTTGGCTTTCAGCGCCTGTTGAACCGGGAATTCCTCGAGTTTCATGCCGTCATCGGCGAAGCGCTGGACGCGGTCGAAGAGGCTTTCCTCGGTGTCCACCGGGCCGTTGCCTTCGAGCGCATAGACCAGGCGGCTGACGTCCGAGGCGATGTCGTTGAGCTTTTCGCGCATATGCGATTGCTCGATGCGGTCGCTGTCCCAGTCGGCCATCACCGTTGACTCGACGGTCAGCACCTTGGTCTTGAGCTTGTCCATCTCTTCTTCGAGCGTCAGCTTTTCGGCCAGCAGCTGGTCGCGCTTTTCCTCGCCGGTCTCGACCACCTTGGTGGTTTCTTCGAGCAACTGGCTGACGCGGCTCTCGGCATCGGCGATGCGGGCCTCGGCCTCGATCAGTTCGGACTTGGCCTGGTCTTCGGCGTCCTCGCGCTTGGCCAGTGAGGCGCGCAGTTCAGCGGCCGCGGCGGTGGCGCTGGCGGTGCGCTTGTCCGAATTCTCGAGCTGGCTGAGGAGCGTGCGGTTCTGCGTCTCGAGGAAGTCGGCGCGCTTGCGCTCGACCTCGAGCTTGCCCAGCACCTCGTCCATGTCCTTGTTGTATTCTCCGCTCAGCGCCTTGCCGTCGAGCTGTACGCCCTGGCGCGGCGCATTGGAGCGGATCGCTTCGCGCGCGGCCTCGAGCTGGTTGACCTTGTCGGAATATTCGCGGTCGCGCATGCGCAGCTTCTGGCTAAGGTCGGCGCTTTCCTTTTCCAGCTCCAGCACGCGGCGGCGCAGCTCACCTTCGCGCTCTTCGAGCTCGCGCACGATCGACAGGTGGCTGTCGCGCTCGCTCTTCATGCCGCCCATCTCGCTCTTTTTGCGATTGATGTCGCGGACCTGGTCGGAGAGGCGGCGGCGCAGCGCCTCGACATTCATCTCCAGCCGGCGGGTGGCGAGGGCGAACTCGGCGCGGAGCTGGTCCTTGTCGGCGCGGAACTCGGCCATGGTCATGGGCGTGGCGGCTTCGATGCGCTTTTTGGTCAGGCGCACCGCGCGGCGCCAGACCGCGGGCATGATCATCAGCGCCAGCAGCCCGGCCGAGAGCAGGCCGAGCACGAAGTACATGATGTTCTCAACAACCATTACTCAACTCCGCCCCACTCAACGGACCCATAACAAGACTCCGGGCGCGTCTCCAGCATGGCAGCACCGGCCTGCCCCGGCCATCTTTGCCAATGGTTAACCTTACCCGAGGCGGGCGGCGCGGTCACGATCCGAAAGCTACGGGGTGGAAAAGCAAAAGGCCCGCCGGTGGGCGGGCCTCGGAAACCGCGGCGGAGTGCTGGATCAGAAGGGGTTCCAGGTGGGCTGGTCGGTGAATTTGAGGTAGCCGACATTGACCCCGGCGCGCAGGCCCACGCCCGAGCGGATCGGGACGATCACCACATTGCCCATCTTCATCACCGTCATGCCCAGGCCGCCGACCACATAGGCCGAGCCGTCGACGCCGGGATAGCGCTCATAGGCTTCCTGCACCGACGAGAGGTTATAGACCAGCATCATCACCTTGGAGCCGTCGCCGCCGAAGTCGATGCCGACGGTGGGACCCTGCCAGAAGATGGCGTGCTCGCCCTGGTTGCGGGTGTACATGGTGCCTTCGCCATAGCGGGCGCCGGCAAAGAAGGCGCCGCCGGCTTCCTGGCCGAGGATATAGGCATTGGGCAGGCCGAACTGGCTGGTGGCGCGCTCGACCAGCGAGGCAAGGCCCTGCGACACCGAGCCGAAGAACTCGCCGCCGGTTTCGACGATCTCTTCGCCGGCAAAAGTATCCGACACCGAACCCTGTTGCGCCTGCGCGGCGAAGGGCGCCAGGCCGAGGGTGAGGAGGAGTGCGGCGCCTAAGGCGATACGCTTGAGCATGGAAGTCTCCTGAATGGCTTTAGGCGGCTGTTTACGAAGCGCATACCTTGCGGGGTATACCCTTCGGCCCTGTTCGCCCCCAAAAGACTAGGCGGCCATGGCGGCGATGATGCGGCAAATCTGTAAACAAATCTTAACCATGACCGGCGCGGCGCTGCTGCTCTGCGCGCTCGTGGCCGGAGCCGTGGCGCAGTCGCTGGTCACCACCATCGTCACCGATCCGCTGACCGGCGTCGCCATCGATGGCTATGATGCGGTGAGCTACTTCACCGAGCGCGAGCCGCTGCCGGGCAGCCCCGAATTCGAATTCTACTGGGGCGGGGTGCCCTGGTACTTCGCCAGCGCCGCAAATCGCGACGTCTTCAAGCTCAATCCCGAGGTCTATGCGCCCCAGCATGGCGGCCATTGCGAGATGAGCCTGGCGCGCGGCTACCTGTCTGACGGCAAGCCGCGCATCTACGTCATCGAGGGCATGAAACTCTATCTCTTCTATTCGGCCGCCAATCGCGAGGCATTCCTGCTCAGCCCCGGCGAGGCGCTCGACAAGGCGGCCGAGGCGTGGCCCGGTTTGGCGAGCACCCTGCAGGGACCTGCGGCGGAGCGTCCGGTCAGCGAGCCGGTGCTCATCCAGGAGCAGACCGCAGCCGACAGGCATCAGTCCGAACCGGCGCATTCCCCCGCTGCCGAGGGCGCGGCGGCGGAACATCCGTAGATTGCCGATGGCCGCGCGGAGTAAGCTTCCCACAATGATTCGACCCCTTTCCGGAGACCCATCCATGGCGGAATTCATCGAGCTCAAGGCGACCGACCTCGCCGCAATGCTGTGTTCGCGCGTCTGTCATGACCTGATCAACCCGGTCGGCGCGATCGGCAACGGGCTCGAAGTCCTGAGCGATCCGACGCAGTCGGCCATGATGGAGGGGGCGCAGGAACTCATCGCCAACTCGGCCAAGCATGCCCGCGCCAAGCTCGAATTCGCCCGCCTCGCCTATGGCGCGTCCTCGACCGCCGGCACCGATTTCGACACCCGCGAGTGCGAGCGCGTCGCCAGGCTGCTGTTCGAGATCGAAAAGGCCGAGCTCGACTGGAAGGTGCCGCTGATCCTGCTGCCCAAGCACAAGGCCAAGCTGCTCATGAACATGCTGCTGATCGCGGCGATGTCGGTGCCGCGCGGCGGCCTGGTCAAGGTCGAGGTCGAAGGCGCCGCCGGGCAGGAGAGTTTCGTCTTCACCTGCACCAGCGACCCCGAAAAGCGGCAAAAGACCCTGATGCCCTCGGGCGCCGAGGGTCTCCTCTCCGGCGCACCCGAAGGCGGCGTCGACGCCCGCGGCATCCAGCCGTTCTATACCGGCATCCTCGCCCGCATGACCGATATGGAGTTGAAAATCTGGATCGAGAACGACGTCTTCCACTTCACCGCCACACCCAAGGCCGTCGCGGTCGCGGCCTGACTGTTGGGCGCGGGCGCGGCCATTTCACCTCCCGCTAACCATTCGTAGGGAGTTTTGGGGGATATTGACCGCAAGCGTCTATCGTCGCGGACAGCCTATCTGGAATACGCGCCATGAAATCCTGCCTGATTGTCGATGACTCGAGCGTCGTGCGCAAAGTCGCACGCCGTATCCTCGAAGATATCGACTTCATCGTCGACGAGGCCGAAGACGGGCAGGAGGCCTTCGACAAGTGTCGGCAGGAGATGCCCGACTATATCCTGCTCGACTGGCAGATGCCGATCATGAGCGGGCTGGAGTTCCTCAAGCTGCTCCGCGCCTATGTCGGCGGCACCACGCCGCGGGTGATCTACTGCGTCACCGAATATGACGTCGGCCAGATCGCGCTCGCCAAGAAGGCCGGCGCCAACGAATACATGATGAAGCCCTTCGACCGCGAGATCCTCGAACAGATGTTCTCCGAGCCCGTTCCCGCGCTGCGGGCGGGCTGAGCGGGCGGCTCACGGTCGCCAGGTCCTGGCGCAGCCGGGAATTCAGCACCCGCTGATGGTTCAGTGCGCTCCAACCCCACCACCACCTCGATCGTCACCCCGGCGAAGGCCGGGGCCCAGTAAACGCCAGCCATGCGGCCCCATCGCAGCATGAGCCGCGGCGCTGGTGAGTACTGGCTCCCGGCCTTCGCCGGGATGACGGCCGGTGGATGGTCGAGCAACGAGCAAGAGCTGCAACATCGAGCATGCTGGATCCACCTCTCCGCCTCCGCGGGGACGACATCGAATGTGTTGAGGGGTGGTGCGAGAGCCGCAGATCTCTCAGTCGGGTTTCCCTCCCCCCTGTGGGGAGGGGGGACCGCCGAAGGCGGTGGGTGGGGGTGGAGAGCCACGACACTCACCCTGCCATCACACGATGAAAGTTCATGATCGGCTGTGATGCGCAGGGTCGGATTTCCACATCCACCACGACAGATTTCTCCGTCAGCTTCGCGTCATCCGTCGTTCATGAATTCCGCAATCGGTTCAGACCTTTGTCAGAAATCTGCACCTGCTTATCCCCGCGCTTTGCAGCGGGTGTAGATTCCCCTCATCGCCGCACCGAAAGCGAGATCATGACGAGTGATTGGTGCGGCGAGGCTGGGTGGGGGAGGCGTCGGTCGCCCCCAGGCCAAGCCGGGAAGGTCTGACGGGCACAGGTAACCCGTCGCCTTAATTTGCTGCCGTGGCCATGCGTCATTCGTGCGTGGCCCTCGGAGTGCGACTGGAGAAACGCGAAGAGCGTGGTCTGGTCTCGACTGGCACTCTGCGGCGGTGGGGCACTCCGCTAAACGCCCCGGAACTCCCCGGTGAACGCCGAAAACCCCGGTCACGACGGCGGAGCAGGGCTCCAGCCGGAGGTGCGTTCCATCCTCCGGCACTCGAACCATCGACGGGCCATGCTCCGCCGTTGTTCGCTCTTTGATATCCCCGGGCGCTCGCGGGCGGCCCGGTGCATCAGTGTGGGCCGTGCGCCCCCTCCACCAGACTTCGTCTGGTCCCCCT
>DASWWF010000086.1:0-3495 GCA_036401035.1 Devosia sp. | reverse complement strand
ACCACTGCGTCGGTCATTTCCAAACCCTTATCCGGTCACAAAATCTTCAGGTTCTTGGACCAAGAGACCCCAGTCACCGAAACCCGAAACGGCGCACCATCTCAATGACATTCGACCGGCTCTCCGCCTCTTTGCGGCTCGTTCTCGCTTTTGCCCTGCTCGTCGCGCTGGCGGCCCCGGCTGCGGCGCAGGTCACGATCTTTTCGCCCTTCAACATCAAGGAGGCGATGGATCCGGGCATCCGCAAGCATGCCAACATCGCCTATGCGGATGGCGAGCGCAAAAAGCTCGACATCTACCGGCCCGAGGATACCGCGGGCGGACCGGCGCCGGTGGTGATGTTCATTTATGGCGGCGCCTGGCGGGCCGGCGACAAGTTCGAATACGAGTTCGTCGGCCGGGCGCTGGCGGCCAATGGTTTCGTCGCCGTGCTGCCCGACTACCGGCTGTGGCCGGAGGCGAAGTATCCCGATTTCATCGAGGACAATGCCCAGGCGATGAAGTGGGTCGAAGACAACATCGTCGGCTATGGCGGCGACAAGAACCGCTTCTTCCTCGCCGGCCATTCGGCGGGCGCCTACAATGCGGTGATGCTGTCGCTCGATAACTATTTCCGCGACGAGTACGGCGTCACCATGCCGATCCGCGCGGTGGCCGGCCTTTCCGGGCCCTACAATTTCTACCCGTTCGAATATGGCGAGGTGCGCGAGACCTTCGGCGAAGCGCCAAATCCTGAGGGGACGCAGCCGGTCAATCTCATCACCGCCGAGACGCCGCCGATGCTGCTGGTCAGCGGCACCAACGACCCGATCGTCAGGCGGCAGAACACCGAGGTGCTGGCCGAACGGCTGCGGGGGCAGGGCATCTGGGTCACCGAGAAATATTACGAAGGCATGGGCCATCTCGAGCCGGTGATCGCCATGGGCATGATGATGCGCTGGCGCATGCCGGTGCTCAAGGATGTGGTCGATTTCTTCCAGACCTTCGGCGCCTTCCCCAGCGGCACGCCGCGACCGGTGTTCACACCTGAGGCGCCCGTCGATCCGATGCAGCAGATGATCGCCGATCTCGACGCCACGCTCGATCCGATCGAGCAATAGTCGAAGGCGCCGCCGGCTCAGACGTTGACGCGGTTGAGCCGGTAGGCCAGTTCCTGGCCGAACTTGCCCATCGATTTCTCCATGATGATGCCGACGCTGTAGCCGAGCACGGCATAGAATTTCTTGGAGACATCGGTGCGGAGGAACGCGATGTACTGGTCGAGTTCGTCGTCGCTGAGATCTTTGTAGGCATAGGCCATGAGCGCGCGCTGCGTGGCGGCGACTTCCTGCTCGAGGCCGGGCAGCATCATGGCCAGCTGGGCGTCGATCTCGCTCCAGGGCACCTCGATGTCGCCGCCGGCGCCCGACATGGCCATGCTCACCATCATGGCGCGCATCGCCTGACCGAGCATGGTGCGCCCCACCTCGGCGCTCACCAGCACCATGATCTCGTCGATCTGCTTGATGCGTTTGGACTCAGGGTCGGCCGCATCGAGCGCGGCGAAGCCTTCGTCGCGGGCGGCGAGCTGTTCGTCGACGGACATCACCTGGATGGCGGCCTCGATGGCGCTGACACGCTTGCCGAAATCGGAGCGGTAGAAGGCGGCGAGCTCAGTGAGTTCGGCCGCGTCGAAGCGGTCGGCAAATGCCTTGGCGAGCGCCCCGTGCATCTCGTCTGGCCTGAACACGGCGAAGGACGTCTCCTTCCAGGTCTCGGCGAAATCCTCGGGCAGCGGCAGGCCCTGCTGTTCGGGCGAGGCGGCGATGGTCTCGGCAAAGGTCGAGAACAGCTGGTCGAGGGCGGTCGCCTTCATCAGCTCCTCGGTCGTCATCGGCGCCACGGTTTCTGCCGGCGCGACGGCCGGCGTCACGGCCAGGGTCGGCAGCGGCGCGGCGGCGAGGCAGAGGGCGATAGCAAGGGCGCGGACGAACATGGGCGGTCTCCTTTGCCCAAGACTAGTCCCGCCGGCACTGAACCCGCAATGAACTAGATGGCGACCGCGCCCATCCGCGCCGCGACGTCCTGGCCGATGCCGAACATGGTTTCCTCGATGATCTCGCCGATGGCGAGCGTCAGCGTGGCGTAGAATTTTCGGGTGGCCGGGGCGCGGAGGAAGGTGAGGTAGGCCTCGAGGTCGTCGTCGCTCAGCTCGGCGTAGGTGAAGGCGAGGGTGGAGCGGGTCGCGTCGACCAGGCTCTCTTCGAGGCCCGTGAGTTGCGCGGTAATACCGGCGTCGATCTCGGCCCAGCTCAGCGCGATATCGCCCTTGGCCGACAGGTGCAGGCCCAGCGCCATGCCGCGCAGAGACTCGCCCAGCATGGCAAAGCTCATTTCGGCGCCGCTCAGCTGCATCACCTCGTCGAAGCGGGCGCGGCGGGGTTCGGGGGCGACGAAATAGAGCGTCTTGCCCTTGGCCAGCGTCTCGATCTGCCGCTCGGGGGCGATCGCGCGGGTGGCGCGTTCGAGGCCGGCGAGTTTCTGGCCCAGGGGCGAGGCGAGGAAGCGGCCGATGCCGGCCATCTCCTCGTCGCTGAGGCTTTCGGACAGGCGATCGGCAAGGCGGCGGTTCAGCGTGTCATCGCCGAAGGCAGCCCCGGTGCACGTCTCCCAGGCCGAGAGGAAGCGTTCGTCGCCCACGCCGTGCTGGCGCGGCGAGAGAGCGAGGGTGGCGCCGAAATCGCGGAATAGCGCGTCCATGCCGGCCTGGCGCATGAGCGCATCAGCGGCGGGTTCGGCGGCATTGAGTGGTAGTGGCGCGATAATCAGCGCCAGTGCGACGACGAGTACACGCAGCATCCTGGAGACCCCCAAATGGGCCAGCCAAGGCGTCCTTGCCCCGGACGCCAGGGCCGGCAAAGCTATTCCCCGGTCGACGCAGTTCCGGTTCGCCTGATAGTGTTGGACGTTGGTTAAGGGAGTGAGAAGATGAAATATGTCCGCCTGGGCCAGACGGGCCTCGAAGTGTCGCGCATTTGCCTCGGTTGCATGAGCTATGGCGACCCCAATCGCGGCACCCACCCCTGGACCCTCCCCGAGGACGAGAGCCGCCCCTTCCTCCGCGCCGCCTGGGAAGCCGGCATCAACTTCTTCGACACCGCCAACGTCTACTCCCTCGGCTCGAGCGAAGAGATCGTGGGCAAGGTGCTCAAGGAACTCACGGCGCGCGAGAATGTGGTGATCGCCACCAAGGTCAACGGGGTGATGCGGCCCGGGCCGAATGGCGGCGGGCTGTCGCGCAAGGTGATCATGCACGAGATCGACGCCTCGCTGAAGCGGCTGGGCACCGACTATATCGACCTCTACCAGATCCATCGCTTCGATCCGAAGACGCCGATCGAAGAGACGCTCGAAGCGCTCCATGACATCGTCCGTGCCGGCAAGGCGCGCTATATCGGGGCCTCTTCGATGTATGCGTGGCAGTTCGCCAAGATGCTCTACACCGCCGATCTCAAC
>DASWWF010000085.1:0-1978 GCA_036401035.1 Devosia sp. | reverse complement strand
CGCAGGGGCAAGCAGATAGCGAAATTTACGGCGGGAATAAGAAATGCGCGGCGGCATCCGCGCGTTTGGCGAGGGGTGTGGCGGGGAGGACACACGTGCCTGTTCGGAATGCAAACGGGACGCCCAAAGGCGTCCCGTGCTGTCTTCGGTCTGCGTAGGAGCGAGGACTAGAACTGGTTGGCGGCGCGGGGCCCGCCCTCTTGGTTCGACACGCTCACCATGAGGGCTCCTTGAGAACTCCGCACGCACTAGACGTTGGCGGTTGCTCGCCTAGAGCTTGTAGAGGATCTGGTCGACCCAGAAGCGTTCGAGGCGGCCGAGGGCTTTGTTGAGGCCTTCGAAAGTGTCGTCGTCGAGGCCGCCGACCTTGTCGATGGACTTGAGATGGCGATCGTAGAGCTCGTCGATCACTTCCGCCACTTCCTCCCCCTTCGGAGTGAGGCGGATGCGGACCGAGCGGCGGTCGGCGCGGGAGCGTTCCTGGAAGATGTAGCCGGTTTCGACCAGTTTCTTCAGGTTGTAGGACACGTTCGAGCCCAGATAGTAGCCGCGGGAGCGGAGCTCGCCGGCCGTCATCTCGGCGTCGCCGATGTTGAACATCAGGAGTGCCTGGACGGGATTGATGTCGTCCCAGCCCATGCGGTCGAACTCGTCCTTGATCAGGTCGAGCAGACGGCGATGAAGACGCTCGACCCGACTAACAGCCTCCAAGTAAAGGGGCTTCAGTCCCTGCGGCTTCTCCTGCGCCACTGCCTCGGCTGCATTGGATTTGATTGCCATTTCTGCCTCACTGTTTTCAGTCTTGCGCGATTTGTCCCGCGTCTCATGGGGCCAAATTACGGCCACCCGCATAAGATCGCCTTAAGCCGCACACTTAAAACTATCTTACTGAAAAAGTTCGGGAATTTGGCTTTACGAAGCCTTACACCGGTAGAGAAAATTGTAACCTAAACAGTGTGTTGCAGCCGCCGGGGCGGCCGCAACGGGGTTTGGGGGCCCTCGCTCAAGCGGCGAGCGGCGCAGTGCGCAGGCCGGTGGCCTTGGTGAGGCAAACGGCAAGGACGAAGGCGCCGATGGCGGTCACGGCCAGTACGCCGAGCGCGGTCAGCGGGGCCAGCAGCACCAGCGCGATGCTGGCGAGGATCCAGCCGATATCGCCGATGACGTTGAGGGTGGCGGCGCCGCGCCGGTAGACCGGCCGGCGGGCGATCCAGAGGTTGAAGGCGGCCCAGGGCAAGAGGCCGATGCCCACGATCAGCAGGACGGTGGCCGGCAGGCCGGGGCCGAAGAGATCGGCCAGCGGACCGGCGAAGACGATCAGCAGGATGCCCAGGGCGGCCGAGCCGAGAGCGTCGACGGCATAGACGAGTTTGGTGGTGAGGTTGGTCATGGTGCAGTCCTTTCCGGTTTTGATGGGGACAGGCTGACCGATCGAGGGAAGCGTCTCAATTACCTCCCGGGTAATGGTCAATGTGATCTCGTGCGCTATGCTCCTGCGCAAAGGAGATTTCGATGATCGGCGACATCCTGCGCGAGTGGCGCGATATCCGTGGGTTCAGCCAGCTCGACCTGGCGATGGAGGCCGACGTGTCGTCGCGGCACCTGTCGTTCCTCGAGTCGGGGCGGTCGCAGCCGACGCGCGACATGGTGCTGCGGCTGGCCGAAACGCTGGGCATGCCGCTGCGCGACCGCAACGGCTTGCTGATGGCGGCCGGGTTCGCGCCGCACTATGGCGTCAATGGCTTCGACAGCGCGGCGCTGGGCGATGTGCGGGCGACGCTCAGGATGATGCTCAAGGCGCACGAGCCCTACCCGGCCGTGGCGCTCGATGCGGCGCTCAACATTCTCGAAGCCAATGCCGGGTTTGGTGACCTCGCGGCAGCGCTGGGTTCAACGGGCGGCGCGGCGAACCTCGCCGACCTGGTGTTCCTGCCGGGGCCGACGCGGGAGGCCATCGTCAACTGGCCGGAGATCGCCA
>DASWWF010000084.1:0-2292 GCA_036401035.1 Devosia sp. | reverse complement strand
CGACCCGCAAGGCCCCGATTCGAAAGGGGAAAAGCCGTACCAATTGCTGAGACCCCGGAATGGCCCGAACTTGCAATCGATTACATCATCTGGTGATGTAGCGGCCACGTAGGAGGGGATCTTGGCAGACGCCAAATCGCGCGGCGGCAAGCGCGGCTCGACGCCTGTCAGCGCGCCCAAGCGCCGCGGCGCCAAGCCGTCGGGCAAGCCGACGCTCAGGACCATTGCTGAAATGACCGGCCTCGCGATCACCACGATCTCGCGGGCGATGAACAATGCGCCCGAGCTGAGCCAGGAGACGCGCGAGCGGGTGCAGAAGATCGCCGCCGAAATCGGCTATGTGCCCGACCGCACGGCGCTGCGATTGAAGACCGGGCGGACCAATGTCATCAGCCTCATCCTCGACCCGCATGACGAAATCCTCGGCTTCGGCCAGTCGATGGTTTCGGGGCTGACCGAGGCGCTGCGGGACACGTCGTATCACCTCGTCATCACGCCGAATTTCCGCAATGTCGAGCCGATCGAGCCAATCCGCTACATCCTTCGCAACAAGGCGGCCGATGGGGTGATCTTCTCGCGCACCGAGCCGGACGACGCGCGGGTGAAACTGCTCATCGAGAGCAACTTCCCGTTCGTTTCGCATGGGCGCACCGAGTTCGAGACGCAGCACCCCTATGTCGACTACGACAATTTCTCCTTCGCCTATCACGCCACCAAGCGGCTGGTGTCGAAGGGGCGCAGGAAGCTCACCATCATGCTGCCGCCGCCGCGCTTCACCTTCGGCCGGCACCTGCACGACGGCTTCATGACGGCGCTGGCAGAGACCGGCGTCGCCTACGAATTCAGCGAGACGGTGACGCTCGACAACACCGCCGACGAGATCCGCCAGGCGACCAGCGAGCGGCGGCAGCGACCGGACCCGCCGGACGGCTATATCTGCTCGGGCGACGCCTCGGCGCTGGCGGTGATGGCGGGGCTCACCGATATCGGCGTCACCATCGGCCAGCAGGCCGACGTGGTGGCCAAGCAGACCTCGGGCATTTTCAGCCAGGTGCGCCCCAAGGTCGACGCCATCTACGAAGACACGGCGCTCGCCGGCAAGCAGATGGGCGAACTGCTGCTCCGCCGCATCCAGGGCGAACCGGCCGGCTCGCTGCAGATCCTGCATCACCCGGAGATCTGGTTTTAGGGGGCCACCCTACCCCTCCAGTTCCTCGCGCATCATTTCCAGCTCCAGCCAGTCGTTCTCGGCCTTGCTTAGCGCTGCTTCCGCCTCGGTCAACGCCTTGCTGGCAGTGGCGAAGGCGGTGGGGTTCTTGGCGTAGAGGTTGGGATCGGCGAGCGTGGCGTTGTGCTTGCCGATTTCGGCGCGCAGCCTGGTCATCTCCTTGGGCAGGGTTTCGAGCGCGTGCTTCTGCTTGAAGCTGAGCTTGCCCTTGGGGGTCGGCGGCACGATCGGCGCCAGCGGCGCGGTGCGGCCGGCTTTCGCCTTGGCGGCCGGCGCGTCGGGGGCGCGGACGCCGAAACCGCGCTGGGCGACCATGTCGGTGTAGCCGCCGGCATACTCGGTCCAGACGCCATTGCCTTCGGCGACGATCACCGAGGTGGCGACGCGATCGAGGAAATCGCGGTCGTGGCTGACGACGATCACCGTACCCGGGTAGTCGCCCAGCATTTCCTGCAGCAGGTCGAGGGTTTCGAGGTCGAGATCGTTGGTGGGTTCGTCGAGGACGAGGAAGTTGGACGGCAGCGACAAAGCCCGCGCCAGCATCAGCCTGCCACGCTCACCGCCGGACAGCTTGCCGACCACGGTGCGGGCCTGCTCGGGGGTGAACAGGAAGTCCTTCATGTAGCCCATGACGTGCTTGGGCTGGCCGTTGATCTGCAGCGTGTCCGAGCCGCCGCGGGTCAGCGCTTCCTTGAGCGTCGTATCGGCGGACAGCGCGGCGCGACCCTGGTCGAGGGTGGCGAGCTCGAGATTGGACCCCAGCCGGACACGGCCGCTGTCGGGCGGCAACACGCCGGTCAGCATCTTGATCAGCGTGGTCTTGCCCGCGCCATTGGCGCCGACAATGCCGATGCGGTCGCCGCGGATGACGCGGGTCGAGAACTCGGTGACGATGAGCTTGTCGTAGGTCTTGGAAATGTTCTCGGCCTCGATCACCATCTTGCCCGAGGTGTCGCCCTCCGAGACCGAGATCTTTACTTCGCCGACGGCGCGGCGCTGGTCCTTGCGCTCCTGGCGCAGGTCGAACAGCGCGCCCAGCCGGCGCACATTGCGCTTGCGGCGGG
>DASWWF010000083.1:0-4431 GCA_036401035.1 Devosia sp. | reverse complement strand
CATCAAGACGCAGAAGCTGCTCGACGAGGTCAACACGCTGACCGAAGGCTGGGGCGCCGATGTGGTCTTCGAGTGCTCGGGGTCGCCGCGCGCCTGGGCCGGCATCACCGATGTGGTGCGTCCGGGCGGCACCATCGTGGTGGTCGGCCTGCCGGTCGATCCGGTGGATTTCGACATCGCCTCGCTGTCGGTGAAAGAGATCACCATCGCCTCGGTGTTCCGCTATGCCCACCAGTACGAGCGCGCCATCGCGCTGATGGGTTCGGGCCGCGTCGATCTCAAGCCACTGATCTCCGAGACCTTCACATTCGAGGACTCGATCAAGGCCTTCGACCGTGCCGTGGAAGCGCGGCCCACTGATGTGAAACTGCAGATTGTGATGGAAGGCTGACAATGGACCTGGGGCTCAAGGGCAAACTCGCCGTCATCACCGGTGGCAGCGTCGGCATCGGCCTCGCGGTGGCCGAAGGTTTCGCGGCCGAAGGCGCCAATGTGCTCATCACCGCGCGCGGCAAGGAGCGGGTGGAGGCGGAAGCCGCCCGCATCGCCGGCACGTATGGCGTCACCGCCCGTGGTGTCGCCTCGGATGTGGCCACCGCTTCCGGCTGCGATGCCGTCATCGCCGAGGCCGCGGCCCTTGGTGGCGCCGATATCCTCATCAACAATGCTGGCACCGGCTCGAACGAGACCATCGCCGAAGCCGACGACGCCAAGTGGCAGTATTACTGGGACCTGCACGTCATGGCCGCCGTGCGCCTCGGCCGCGGGCTCTGCGCGCAGATGAAGCAGAAGGGCGGCGGCGCCGTCATCCACAACGCCTCGATCTGCGCCGTGCAGCCGCTCTGGTACGAGCCGATCTACAACACCACCAAAGCGGCGCTGATGATGTTCTCAAAGACCCTCGCCAACGAGGTGGTCGGCGACAATATCCGCGTCAACACCATCAACCCCGGCCTCGTCCTCACCCCCGACTGGGTCAAGACCGCCAGGCAGATCGCCGGCGACAACTACGAAGCGCACCTGCAGGGCGTCGCCGACGAAGCCGGCGGCATGAAACGCTTCGCCAGCACGGAAGAGCTGGCGCATTTCTTCGTGTTCCTGTGCTCGAACAAGGCGAGCTATTCCACGGGGTCGACGTATTTTGTCGATGGGGGATGGCTCAGGACGGTGTGATTGCGAAACTGTAGCGTATGAGCTACAGTGATTTATGCCAACGACGCGCGTTACTGTGAATGCAACAACTGCCTTCCGAGAGTGGCTAGACAGTCTGCGTGACTGGCGAGCGCGTGTGGCTATCACAGCTAGAATGGACCGTCTTGCCGAGGGCAATCCTGGCGACGTACGGCCGGTCGGCGGTGGTGTGAGCGAGATGCGCATTCACTACGGCCCTGGCTATCGCGTGTATTTTACGCGCCGCGGGGCAACAGTCGTTCTCTTGATTGTGGGCGGCGACAAGGCCAGCCAACCTGCTGATATCCGGCGGGCGCAGGACATGGTCAAGGAGATGAAGAATGTCTGACCTGGGTATTCGCGAGTTTGATTCCGCCAACTATCTCAACTCGGTAGAAGAGATCGCCTTCTATCTTGAGGACATTATCGACTCTGGCGATCCGGCGGTTATCGCGCGTGGGCTGGGTGCTGTCGCTCGTTCGAAAGGGATGACCGAGGTGGCGAAAGCTGCCGGTGTTTCCCGGGAGCATCTCTATCGTGCTCTGAGTTCCGAAGGGAATCCAGAACTGGGGACTGTCATCAAAGTGCTGGACGCTCTCGGACTCAAGCTGGTCGTCGCTCCCAAGAGCACTCAAGAAGCCGCCTAAGCCGCGCCCGCGTAGGCCACCTTGGCCGGCTCCACCTCCTGCGCGTCGTCATAGGCGGTGCGGGCGGCGCGGATGGTGGGGTGGCGGGTGTCGGCCCAGCGGACGAGGGGGGCGAGGACCGTCATCAGTTCCCGGCCCAGCGGCGTCAGTTCGTAGGTGACGCTGGGCGGCTTGGTGGGGAACACGGTGCGGGTGAGGAGGCCGTCGCGCTCGAGGTTGCGCAGGGTTTCGGTCAGCATGCGGCGCGAAATGTCGGGCACGTCGCGGGCGAGGGCCGAAAAGCGCAGCGGGCCGCCGGCGAGCGAGGAGACCAGCAGCACGCTCCATTTGTCACCGACGCGGTCGAGCACGTCGCGCACCGGGCACTGGGTGGCGTCGAGGCCGCGGCCCTTCCAGTCGTCGAGCAGCGAGAGATCGTCGGCGGCGCGCATGGTGGTTCCTTCCACGTAACCTTGTCCCGCGAAAATCCCTGCTTTGCACGGGTCGGTCTAGAATTTAGACCATGTCTCCGAAGTTTTCCAGCAGGACCCATCCATGACCGACTACAAGACCTCGAAAATCCTCGTCACCGGCGCAGGCGGCAAGCTTGGGCGGCGTGTCGTCGAGCTGCTGCTCGAAGGCGGCGCCACGCAGGTGATCGCCGGCACTCGCGACCCGTCCAAGGTCGCGATCCCGGGCGTCGAAACCCGCAAGGTGGACTTTGCCAATCCGGCCAGCCTCGACGCGGCCTTTGCCGGCGTTGACCAACTGCTGATCATTTCCACCGACGAAATCGGCGAGGTGCGCCAGAAGCTGCAGGCCAATGCGGTGGCGGCTGCCGGCAGGGCCAGGGTCAAGCACATCCTCTATACCTCGCTCCCCAATACGGAGCCGGGTTCGCCGGTGCTGCTGGCGCCCGACCATTACCTCACCGAGCAGGCGATCGTCGCGACCGGCATCGACTATACGTTCCTGCGCAATTCCATCTACATGGACATGTTCCTGTTCTCGCTGCCGCAGGCGCTGGCCTCCGGCCAGTGGTACGTGGCCCGGGGGCAGGGGCGCAGCGCCCATGTGTCGCGCGAGGACTGCGCCCGCGCCGCCGCCGCGGCTTTGCTCGCTGGGCCCAAGGGCAAGCGGATCGTCGAGGTGGCCGGGCCGGAGGCGCTGACGGCCGATGAAATCGCGGCCATCGTCACCGAGGTGACCGGCCGCCCGCTCGCCGTCGTCCAGCTCGATGATGCCGCGCTGGTCGCCGGCATGGTGGCGGCAGGATTGCCCAAGCCGGCCGCGGAACTCTTCGCTTCCTTCGATACGGCCGTGCGGATCGGCCATGCCGATGTGAAGAGCCAGGTCGAGGAACTGACCGGCAAGCCGCCGCAGTCACTGCGGGACTTCGTTGTCGCCAACAAGGCGGCGTTTGCCGCCTGAGCCGGCGGGCTCGACTACTCGGCGGCCTGGGCTTCGGCCCGGGCCGTCTCGCCGCGGGTGATGCTCAGCGCGAGCGGGATCGCCAGCAGCGGCACCAGCGCAAAGAGGCCATAGAGCCACCAGGCTGGCGCCAGCGCATCGCCGGGCTCACCCGCCGCCGACAGGCCGGCGAGGTTGACGATGACGCCGCCCAAAGCCGCGCCGAGGCCGCTGGCAAAGAGCTGCACCATGGTGATGGCGGCCGAGGTGAGGTCCTTCTCGCCCTCGGGCGCCGCCTGGAACAGTCGGGTCAGCACATGCGGCCAGGTCGAACCGATGCCGAGGCCCATGGCCAGCAGCGACAGGCCCACGGGCGCCAGCAGCATGATGTCGCCATCAAGGTTGAGATGGCCGATGGTCAGCGCCAGCGCGAGGGCGCCGAGCGACAACAGAGTCGGGCCGGCGACCAGCAGCGCGCGGGCCTTTGCCCCGGTCCAGCCCGAGCAGGTCACCGAGCCAGTGCTCCAGCCCACGGCCATCAGCGCCACCAGATAGCCGGCGATCAGCGGCTGCTGGCCGTGCAGGGTCTGGAGGAACAGTGGCACGAAGACGTCCGAAGTGATGGCGAGCTGCATGATGAGCATCATCAGCAGCAGCGGCGCGAGGATCGAGCCGAAGCGGAAGCTGCCGGTGGGCAGCAGGCGGCGCGGACCGCGGCGTTCGAGCCGGCCCATCCAGACGATGCCGAGGACCGCGGCGGCGGTCAGCGCGGCGGCCAGTGCAAGATTGCCGGTGGTCACGCTGGCGACAGAAATCGCCATCACCGCGCCGATCAGCAGCAGGATCTGCAGGGCGGGCAGGTTCTTGACACCGGCTTCGTCGCTGCGGCGCGGGATGACGCGCAAGGCGAGCAGAGCCAGCAGGATGGCGAATGGCAGCAACAGGAAGAAGGCCCAGCGCCAGATGCCGAATTCGGCGAAGACGCCGCCGATGGCTGGTCCGATCAGGGTCGAGATGCCCCAGACGCCCGAGAGCAGGCCCATGCCGCGGGCCCAGAGCCGCTCGGGGAAGATGATGCGGACCATGGCATAGGTCAGTGCACCGAGCAGGCCCGCGCCGAACCCTTGAACGGTGCGGCCGAGCAGCATCACCCACATTTCGGGCGCGACGCCGCAGATCAGGCTGCCGGCGCCAAAGGTCAGGGCGGCGATGATGTAGTTGGCGC
>DASWWF010000082.1:0-5978 GCA_036401035.1 Devosia sp. | reverse complement strand
CCCGAGATCGTCGGTATTCGGCCGCCGCCCGGTGGCGACCAGCACATGGCTGCCCACGATGGGCGAGGGGTCGGTCTTGCAGTCCACCGATACCGAGACGCCTTCGGCATGAGGGGCAAAGCCGATGCAGTCGGCGCCGGTGCGTATGGTGATGCCTTCGGCTTCGAGAATCTCCCGCACCGCCTGCGAAATGTCCGCGTCCTCGCGGGCGATCAGCCGGTTCGAGCGCTCGACCACGGTCACCTGGGCGCCGAAGCGCCGGTACATCTGCGCGAATTCGAGCCCGATATAGCTGCCCCCGATGATGACGAGATGTTTCGGCAGTTCTTCGAGCGCCACGATGCCGCTATTGGTGAGAAACGGCACATCGTTGATGCCCGGAAAATCCGGCACCGTGGCCCTGCCGCCGACATTGATGAAGATGCGCGGCGCGGTGAGCACTTCGCCATTGATCTCGACGCTGTCCGGCCCGGTGAAGCGGGCATGGCCGCGGATCAGCTCGACGCCCTCCATGCCGGCGAGCCAGTCCTCGTTGCCCTTGCGCGAATCCATGATCACCTTGCGGGCCCGCGCCGCCACCTTCGGCATGTCGATGCTCACGTCACCGCGCGAAAAACCGTAGTCGGCCCCACGCCGCGCCGTATGCGCCGCATAGGCGCTGGCCACCAGCGTCTTGGTCGGCTTGCAGCCGGTATTGACGCAGGTGCCGCCCACGAGGTGCCGCTCGATGATGGCGACGCGCATCCCCGCTGCATGCAGCCGGCCGGCCATCGGTGGCCCGGCCTGCCCGGCGCCGATGATGATGGCATCGAACCGGCGGGTGTTCGCAGTGTCGGTCATGGCTGATGTCCTCGTGGTCCCTGGCTCAGTTTGTAGCGGTGGGCCGGCGGCGTGCCAACGTCACCGTCAGCCGGATGGCCGGGACGAGGAAGTGGGCCGCGATCGCGCCGATACGGGCCCCGCCAGAAATTCGCCCCAAGGATCACGCCGGCGCAGGCGTCTCATCCAGGCACCGGAAGCAATTGTGAGTTCCCTTGCGGGAAGATTGTGCAATTGTAGTGGGATTTCAGGGGGGTATTTTCTTGATCAGGCCGTTTTCTCTCGCTGCCTTTGTTGCAGCATCGATCGCATTGGTTTCGCACACTGTCGCCGCGCCCGAGGACGACTACGTCGTCTATCGCACTGCGGCCGCCATCAACCAGGCCTGCGGTGGCCTGAAATATGTCGAGCACCAGTGGGCGCTGTCAGCCGCCGCCGGCGCGCTCAACCAGACCACCGAGAACCGCCTGTCGCTCGATGGGCGCATGCCGGAAGCCGAGTACAAGGCCTGGCTGGCGGGGCTCGACGCGAAGGTGACTTCGGGTACGGCGGCCGTGGGATGCACCGAGCAGGCCATGCCCTACATCAACCAGGCCAAGGGCAAGGCCAGCGGCGAGATCTACAAGGGCCTCGTGCTCGCCGTGCATTTCTCGAACCAGCCCGACGTGCTGCAGAATGTGCCGCTGCCGCCCGACCGGATGATGGCCCTGCAGCGCTACGATGCCTACCTACAGGCAATCTACCGCGACAAGTTCGCGGCCTTCGCCGAGGCGCACAAGGCGCTGGCCGTCCAGGAGCTGCCCACCGTCAACCCGATGGACAGCGGCTTCGGCCTCGGCATGGGGCTGCAGAACGACGCCGACCTCGCCAAGATTTCCAATGCGCAGAGCATCGCCGCCACCACGGTCGGCTCGGTGTTCTTCGAGGTCACCGCCGAGACGAGCGGTTTCCTCGTCCGCCCGCGCATTGTCGATACCGACTGGACGATCCCCGAACTCAAGCCCGCGACGGCCCCCACCTCACCCGGTCATATCGTCGTGGACGGCCCCGGCTACGACCTGATCGACCTGACCCCGGAGACCACCGACGGCCAACGCGAGCAGCTCTTTTCGGTGCTCACGCTGACCCCGGAAGATCGGCTGCGCGTCATGTACTATGGCGACTCGGCGGCGCTGGTGGTCAACGGCACGGTACGTCTCTACACCCGCACCACACCGCTCCCCGCCGGGGCCAGTGCCTACAGCCATTTCGAGAGTCCGGCCTTCCGAGATGGCGCCGTCGCCTTCGAAGGCGCGAGAGTGGAGAGCGGCTGTCTGAGCGCAGCCTGCTTCGAGTTCCCCGCCGAGGCCACTGCGGCTTTCGTGGCCGAGGCGGCGGGCGACTATGCCGAGATCTTCGTTTCGCCACTGCCTGGGGCCCAGCCGGTCAAGACCGACCAGAGCCAGTCGCTGAAGCCGGGCCGCGTGAGTGCCTTCTACCTTCGCAAACTGCTGGCGGAACGCGGCTAGGTCCGGACGATCTTTTCGATCTCGGCCCGCAGCGTGTCGATGCCGAACTTGGTCTCGCTCGAGGTGACGATCAGGTCGGGATGCGCAGCGGGTCGCTTGGCGATCGCGGCCTTGGTGGCGGCGATCACCTTGTCGAGGTCGCGCTGCAGCAGCTTGTCGCCCTTGGTCAGCACCACCTGGTAGCTCACCGCCGCCTTGTCGAGCTCGTTCATCACCGTGAGGTCATTGGCCTTGGGGCCATGGCGCCCGTCGACGAGCACATAGACGCGCCGCAGGTTCGGGCGGCCGGTGAGATAGGAATGAATGAGCCGGGTCCAAGCCTCGACCTTGTCGCGCGGCGCCTGCGCAAAACCGTAGCCGGGCATGTCGACGATCCGGATCGGCGCGTTGTCGGCCTCGAAGATGTTGAGCTCCTGCGTCCGCCCCGGCGTGTTCGAGGTGCGCGCAAGGTTCACTCGCCCGGTCAGCGCATTGATCAGGCTCGACTTGCCCACATTCGAGCGCCCGGCAAACGCCACCTCATGCCGGTCCGGCGGCGGCAGGTCGGCAATTCGCACACAGCCCTTCACGAAATTGAAGGGCCGCGCAAACATCAGCCGTCCGGCTTCGAGATCGAGGTCAGGGTTGGGCAGGTCGTCGGTCATGGGCTCTCTTTAGCGGGGCAGGGCAGGTGTGGCTAGTGCGTCAGCGCGCCCCCTCCACCAGCCTTCGGCTGGTCCCCCTCCCCCGTTTTCACGGGTGAGGATCCCTGCGGCACGATCTCTCCGGGGTCCTCCCCCGCGTCGCGGGGGAGGGGACCATGCGAAGCATGGTGGAGGGGGCGCTCACGGCCCCCCAAAATCAACGGGGCCCCGAAGGGCCCCGTGAAAACGTCAGCTTGCCTTGCCGCTGGCCGGCTTTTCTTCCACCGGCTTGGGCTTGCGCTTGAAGCTCGCCATGATGTTGCCGAGCAGGTCCACCTCGGCGCCGTGGCGCTTCATGATGAAATACTGCTGGGTCACCGAGAGCAGGTTGTTCCAGGCCCAGTAGATCACCAGCCCCGCCGGGAACGAGCCCAGCATGAAGGTGAAGATGATGGGCATGAAGCCGAAGATCATCGCCTGCGTCGGATCCGGCGGCGGCGGGTTGAGCTTCATCTGCACCCACATGGTGATGCCCATGATGATCGGCCATACGCCGAGGTGCAGGAGGCCACCGATGACCGGCAGGGCCACCGGGTTCCACGGGATCAAGCCGAACAGGGTGAAGACATTGGTCGGGTCGGGCGCCGCGAGATCCTGGATCCAGCCGAAGAACGGCGCGTGGCGCATCTCGAGACTGATGAAGATAACCGTATAGAGCGCGAAGAACACCGGGATCTGGATCAGCAGCGGCCAGCAGCCGCTCAGCGGATTGATCTTTTCCTTCTTGTAGAGCTCCATCATCGCCTGCTGCTGCTGCACGCGATCGTCCTTGAAGCGCTCCTGGATCGACTTCATTTCCGGCTGCACGCGCCGCATCGCCGCCATCGACTTGTACGAGCGGTTGGCGAGCGGGAAGAACAGCGCCTTGACGATCACCGTCACGGCCAGGATGGCGACGCCGAAATTGCCCACGATGCCGTAGAGGAACTGCAGCAGTTCGAACATCGGGCGGGTGATGAAGTGCAGCCAGCCCCAGTCGATCATCAGCTCGAGCCGGTCGAACCCATAGTCGCGGTCGTAGGTGTCGATCAGATGCGCTTCCTTGGCGCCGGCAAAGACATAGCTCTCATTGCTGGCGGTCTGGCCCGGCGCCACGGTGACCGGCGTCGTCTCGACATAGTTGGTCTGGTAGATGTCGGTGCCGGCCGGACGCGAATAATAGAAGGTCGCGTTGATCGGTGCGCCCGGCTTGGCGAGGATCGCCGTGGCCCAGTACTTGTCGGTAAAGCCCAGCCAGCCCGAGGTGTTCTCGAACTTGATCTGCTTGTCGTTCTGCAGGTCGTGGTACTTTTTCGAGAAGTAGTTGTTCGACCCCAGAACGCCCAGCGGACCTTCATGCTGCACGAAGAAGTTGGCGACGTGCGGCGTGCCCTGGCGGATCACCTTGGCATAGGGGAACACGGTGACGTTGGCCGTGCCGGTGTTCTCGATGGTCTGGGTGACGGTGAAGAGATAATTGGCGTCCACCGCAAAGGTGCGGCGGAAGACGAGGCCGGCGCCATTGTCCCAGCGGATGGTGACGGGCGTGGTCTCGGTCAGGGTGTCGTTGGCCCCATCGACGGTCCACTGCGACTGCGCGGTGGGCAACTGCTCGGCGGTGACGCCCGAACCCGGGGCCCAGCCCTGCTCGATGAAATAGCCGTTCGGCGCGCCATCGGGGATCAGCAGCGTGATGATGGGCGAGGTGTCGTCGACCGTCTCGTGGTACTTCTTGAGCTGCAGGTCGTCGAGGCGGCCGCCGGTGAGGTTGATCGAGCCCGAGAGCGCAGTCGCGGTCTCGATCTTGACGCGTTGCGTGGCGGCCAGCGCCGCGGCGCGGTCGGCGAATGCCTGGGTGACGCCATTGTTGACCACCGGCGCGGTCGCCGCGGTCTGGCCGTCCACGGCCGGCGCATTGAGCGCGGCATCGGCCGCGGCCTGTTCCTGCTGCTGAATCTCGGCCCGGCGCTGCGCCTGTTCGAGCTGCGGCCCGGCCACCAGGAACTGCCATCCGAAGAGCACGACCACGCTCAAGACGATCGCCAGGATCATGTTCCGGTTGTTGTCGTTCTGCTGCATTATTTCGGCTTCCGGGGGCCCTCGGCCCTGCTGGCGTGGACTTTTACGATCGAAGTGGAGAGGTCGTGCACGAGCTTGGCAAAGCTCTCGCCCAGCGCTTCACGCCGGCCGACAAGCACGTAGTCATGTTGGGGCTGAAATTGGGCGGCGCAAGCCCTGGCGGCTGCGCGCAAACGTCGCTTGATGCGGCTGCGCTGGGGGGAATTGCCGGTCTTTTTGGTGACCGTGTAGCCCACGCCCGGCGCTTCGCCCTCACTGGCGATGGCCTGCAGCGAAAAAGCAGAGCGCCCGGTGCGATTGCCCCGGGCGGCCCTGGTAAATTCGGCCCTCTTGCGAAGTCGCCGCAACATCTCAATGCGGCAAACGGCCCTTAGGCCGTCAGCTTCTTGCGGCCAAGCGCACGGCGCATATTGATGATCTTGCGGCCATTCTTGGTCGCCATGCGCGCGCGGAAACCGTGACGGCGGGTGCGAACGAGGACGCTCGGCTGGAAAGTACGTTTCGACATAACATCAGACCACGCCGGGCGCGGTTCCTCTGGATCAAAGCTTGCGCAAGGATTTGTCGCGGATTTCCGGGGTTATCCGGGCCTCTTTGACAGGTTGGCCGGGGATATAGAGAAAACAGCCGGGCAAGTCAACGCGCGAGGACTGCGACTGATCGGCCTGTGGAGGGAGCGTCCTTGCCGCGCTCTCCGGCCTGAGATCCCGGGCGGCGGATTCGGACTAAGCCTTACTAACCACTTGCCCCAGCGCGAGATTCCCCCCTCTATGGGGACAGGCTCCACTCTTTCAACTTCCAATGGCATCGGTACCATAGTGTTGGACGCGCGTTTGTTCTGGCTGTCGCTGGCGGCTTTTGTCGGCGCCATCGAGGGCGGGCTGATCGCCGGCGTCCTGCCGCTGATCGG
>DASWWF010000081.1:0-6325 GCA_036401035.1 Devosia sp. | reverse complement strand
GCTCTCGCCAATGCACTGGCGAGCGAAGACGAGCGTCTACCGGCCATCCTCACCTTCGTCACCGCCGCCTCGGGCATCACCATCATGGGCATCGGCGCCGCCTTCTGGGGCCTTGTCGCCGGTATCGTGCTGCTGGTGCTGTTGCGCTGGCGGGCGAAAAAATGAGCCGCATCGCCGCCGTCATCCTGGCCGGTGGCCGCGGCGAGCGCCTCGGTGGCGTCATCAAGGCCAATCTGACCATCGGCGGCACACGGCTGCTCGAACGGGTCACCGCCGTGCTCGGCGGCGGCGCCGAGGCGATTCTCGTCTCCTGCGGCGGCTTTGAACCGGCATCCCTCGACCTGCTGCCGGGTCAGATCGCGATTCCCGATCTCCCCACCGACTATGCCGGCCCCCTCGCCGGCCTCGCTGCGGCGGTGGACTGGGCAACCAGGCAGCCGCGACCGCCCGAGATTTTGGTCCTTGCAGCGGTGGATACGCCCTTTCTGCCGCCGGACTATCTTGCCCGTCTCGCCGAGGCGGCAAGTCCCGCTGCCATCGCCAGTTTTGCCGGCCAGCCCTACCCCACCAGCTCCGCCTGGCGGTTCGACGCTGTCGCCGACCTGGCCGACGGTGTCCGCGCCGGCACCGCATCCCACAGTCTCAAGCGTCTCGGCCAAGCCCTTGGCGCTGCTGATGTCCCGTTTCCGGCTCATACTGGCGGCGACCCCTTCGCCAACCTCAACACGCCCGAGGATCGGGTCGCGCTGGAGCGTCGCGCCGGCGGCGTGACAGGTTTTTGAACAAGAGCCGCGATGGTGGAAATTGCCCCTTGGCAAACCAAATCGAACCCGCTAAACGGTCGCTGCCTTCACCAAGAGGCAGGCCTTCCGGCCATAAGTTGTTCCGCGGTAGCTCAGTTGGTAGAGCATTCGACTGTTAATCGAATGGTCCTTGGTTCGAGTCCAAGCCGCGGAGCCAACTTCCTCCTCCCCATCGTAACGACTGTAGCAGGCTACTGGGGCCCTATCCGCTCACGGATGGCGAAGCGGGCAACGGCGTTTGATAACGCCGGAGACGCGTATTTCTCATGATCTTCATGGCTTCTTAAGCGGCGCTACTCAACACTTCATGCCGTACTGGCTGAGGTGACTATGCCCCTGCTGCACTGGCTCAAGTCATTGTTCGTCATCCGCAAGGATAATCCCGAGCTGATGCGGGTCCAGCTGCATGCGCTGAGCCGCCATGTGCCGCTGATGTATTTCGTGCTCGTCACCAACACCCTGGCGCTGGCGATCACCCACGCGCCTTATGCGCCCCCCGCGTTGACGATCCTCGTTCCCGGCGTGCTGATTGCGCTGAGCCTGCTGCGCCTGATCAAGTGGTGGCGGACGCGCGGCGAAGTCGTCTCACCCGAGATGGCCTATCGGCGGCTGCGCGGCTCGGTGTTCTTTGCGGTCATTCTGGGCATCGGCTTTACCGCCTGCGCCATAAGCCTTTACGCCTATGGCGACGACGCAGCGCGTGCCCACGTCGCCTTCTTCATCTCAATCACCGTGATCTCCTGCATCTTTTGCTTGACGACGCTGCGCCCGGCGGCGCTGGCGCTGGTGATGGTGGTCGTGGTGCCGGCGGTGATCTTTTTTGCCACCACCGGCAACCTGGTCTTCATCGCCATGGCGCTCAACTTGCTCCTGGTATGTTGCGCCCTGACCATCGTGCTGTTCTACAATTTCGAGCACCTGACCAACGCCGTCCTCGCGCAGCAGAAGCTCAGCGCCAGCAATGCCGAAATGCAGGCGCTCTCCGCCGAAAACATCCGCCTGGCCAACAGCGACAGCCGTCTCACCGGCCTGCCGAACCGGCGGCACTTCTATGCCGAGCTGGATGCAGCGCTCGCACAGCGTCGCGAAACCGGTGCAGCCGTCTTCGTCGGCATTGTCGACCTCGACGGCTTCAAGCCGGTCAACGACCTTTACGGCCAATCGGTCGGCGATGCCGTTCTGGTCGAGGCCGGGCGGCGGCTCACTGCACTGTCGTCACCAACCACGTTCCTCTGCCGGTTGGGGAGTGACGAGTTCGCCTATATTCTCCGCGGCGAGCGTTCCGAAGAAGACGTCAGAGCTTACGGCCGGCTGATCTGCGACTCGCTGGCCGAGCCTTATGTGCTCGCCGACCTCGTCGTCCGGCTCAGTTCCTCCGTGGGCTTTGCCAGCGCCGCTGATATCGGCTCGGACACTCTGCTCGACGCCGCGTACCACGCCCTCTTCGCCGCCAAAAGCACGGGCCCCGGTACGATCCAGCTCTTCACGCCCGAACTGCAGACGCGGCTGCGCCACAGCAACCTGGTCGAACAAGGCCTGCGGCACCCCGACCTGCCCAATCAGCTCAGCCTCAACTACCAGCCGATCTTCGACGCCCAGGCCGGACGCCCGGTCGGTTTCGAGGCCCTTGCACGCTGGGCCAGCCCTACCCTCGGCTCGGTGCCCCCTGACATCTTCATTCGCGCAGCCGAGCGCACCGGGCTCATCACCCGCATTACCGAGACGCTGCTCGCCCGCGCCCTCGATGAGCTCAAGACCTGGCCGGCAGACCTGCGCCTCTCCTTCAACCTCTCGGTGCATGATATCGCCTCGCCCGAGGCAGTCGCCCGTATTGTTCGCCTCGTCCGCGCCAGCGGCGTCGCGCCAAAGCGCATCGATTTCGAGATCACCGAGACTGCCGTGATGCGCGATTTCGAGCAGTCGCGCGCCGCCCTCACCGAACTCCGGGCGCTCGGCTGCTCGATCGCGCTCGACGATTTCGGTTCGGGCTATTCCAGCCTCTCGAATGTCCACCGTCTGCCGCTCGACAAGCTCAAGATCGACCGCGGCTTCATCGCGGAACTCGAAGCCCGCGATGCCTCGCGCGCCATTCTGCGCACGATGCTCGACCTCTGCCGCAACCTCAAACTCGAATGCGTGGTGGAAGGCGCCGAAACCGCCGGTCAGGTGGCGATCCTCACGCAACTCGGCTGCCGTTTCCTGCAGGGCTATTTCATCAGCCGCCCGATGCCGGTCGATGCCATCCCAGCCTTCCTCAAGCTCCACACCGCGGGACGGCGCGCCGGCTGAGCCTCCGCCGCCACATCCTCTCCGCATTTTGCTGATCAGCGTCTTCCCATGGAAAACGCTGCTTATGACGCCACGCCCATGATCGAGCTGGATGCCACCGACGTCCGGATCGTCCGCAAGACGCCGCGCAAGCTTTACGCGTTTTATCTGCTGCCGCTGAGCATGGCCGGGCTGGCCTTCACGCTCTACGCCTACGGCTTTCCGCTGCCGGTGGCCGGCTGCGCCATCCTTGTCGGCTTTGCGGCCGGCGTATTGGCCCGCGACGGACGGCACTGATCCGCGCCGACCGGCCTCAGCCGTTCCACTTCATCCGCATGTAGACGCCGCCGGCTTCGAGCTCGTCCAGCATCTGGCCGAGCCGCTTCTGCCGCGTCTCCTCGCGCTTGGGACTGCTGATCCAGTAGACATAGTCGTTCTGCTGGTAGGCCGGCCGCTCGCGGTACTTGTCCGCCAATCCGCGCTCGGCGATCGCCTGCTTCATCCAGTCCGGCATCTCGTGGATGGGCCGCTTCATGCGGCTGATATCGACATCCTTGTCCATCGCATAACCTCCTCAGGCGGTTACTGGGACAAAACACGAACACGCGCTCAGCGTCAACCTGTCGCGCGGCAGAGGACCGCGCGGCGAACCGGCGCGTGCCAAACGCCAGACTCAGGACTATGGTCGGGCTGCGAGTGACGGAGGTCCCTCAAATGTCGTTTGGCCTAAGCGCAGAACTGCTGGCCCGGTTCCAGTTCGCATTCACTGTCTCGTTCCACTTCATCTTTCCGGCCTTCTCTATTGGATTGGCCAGCTACATGGCGGTGCTGAACGCGCTCTGGCTGTGGAAGCGGGACGTCGTCTATCTCAACCTCTTCAACTACTGGAAAACGATCTTCGCCGTGACCTTCGGCATGGGCGTCGTCTCCGGTATCGTCATGAGCTACCAGTTCGGCACCAACTGGGCCGCCTTCTCGGACAAGGCCGGCCCGGTGATCGGGCCGCTGATGGGTTATGAGGTGCTCACCGCCTTCTTCCTCGAAGCCGGCTTCCTCGGCATTGCGCTCTTCGGCCGCAAGCGGGTCGGCGATGGCCTCCACATGTTCGCGGTCGCCATGGTGGCGGTCGGCACGCTGATCTCGGCCACCTGGATCCTCGCCGCCAATAGCTGGATGCAGACGCCCGCCGGCTACTCCATCGGCGAGAACGGCCAGTTCCTGCCCGAGGACTGGTGGCAGATCATCTTCAACCCCAGCTTCCCCTACCGGCTCGTGCACACCGTGCTCGCCGCCTTCCTCACCACCGCCTTTGCCGTCGGCGCAGTGGGCGCCTTCCACCTGCTGCGCGATCGCGAGAACCGCCACGCCCGTATCATGTTCTCGATGGCGATGTGGATGGCGGCTTTGGTGACGCCGCTGCAGATCCTGGCTGGCGACATGCACGGGCTCAACACGCTCGAACACCAGCCGGCCAAGATCGCCGCCATGGAGGGCCATTACGAGACCCATACCGGCGCGCCGCTGATCCTCTTCGGCATTCCCGACGACAAGGCCGAGACCACCCATCTGGCGCTGGAAATCCCTTACCTGGGGTCACTGATCCTCGCCCACGACATCAATGCCGAGGTCAAGGGCCTCAAGGAATGGGCGCCCGAGGACCGGCCCCCTGCCCTGATCCCGTTCTTCACCTTCCGCATCATGGTCGGCCTCGGCGTACTGATGCTGTTGGTCGGGCTGTGGTCGCTCTGGGCGCGCTGGCGGAAGACGCTCTATTCCAGCACCTGGCTGCATCGCGCCGCCATGGTCATGGGGCCATCGGGCTTCATTGCAGTGCTCGCTGGCTGGTACACCACCGAAGTCGGCCGCCAGCCCTATACGGTCTATGGCCTGCTCCGCACCTCGGACAGCCTCTCCAATGTCGATGCGGAAGCGATCGGCGCGTCGCTGATCGCCTTCATCATCGTCTACTTCATCGTCTTTGGCGCCGGCACCTTCTACATCCTGCGCCTGATGTACCGCATGCCCGGAGCCGACGCCGACGTGCCCCTGCAGGACGGTCCCACCCGTGCCGCCGGCATCACGCCGGTGCAGCAGATCGAAGGAGAAGGCAATGCTCATTGACCTCAGCTTCATCTGGGCCGGTGTCATCGCTTTTGCGGTCCTGGCCTATGTCATCCTCGACGGCTTCGACCTCGGCGTCGGCATCCTGTTCCCGCTGTTCCCGGACAATCACGACCGCAACGTGATGACCAATTCCATCGCCCCGGTCTGGGACGGTAACGAGACTTGGCTGGTGCTGGGCGGCGGCGGCCTGATGGCGGTCTTTCCCCTCGCCTATGCCACCGTGCTGCCGGCGCTCTACATCCCGATCATCCTCATGCTGCTCGGGCTGATCTTCCGCGGCGTCGCCTTCGAGTTCCGCTTCCGCACCGTGCGCTGGAAGGCGATCTGGGAGTGGGGTTTTGCCCTCGGCTCGCTGATCGCTGCCGTCATGCAGGGCATCGCGCTCGGGGCGCTCGTGCAGGGCATCCGCATCGAGGGCCGCTCATATGCCGGTGGCTGGTGGGACTGGCTGACGCCCTTCACCGTGCTCACCGGCCTTGCCGTCGCCGTCGGCTACGCTCTGCTCGGCGCCACCTGGCTCAATCTCAAGACGTCCGGCGCCCTGCAGGAAAAGGCGCGCCGCATCGCGCTTTTTGCCGGCGTGGGCACGCTGGCGCTGATCGGCGTCGTCAGCCTGTGGACGCCGTTCCTCGAGCCGATCTATTTCGAACGCTGGTTCGGCTTCCCGACCGCTTTCTTTTCGGCCTTCGTGCCGCTGCTGCTCGCGGTCTGTGCCTTCGGCCTCTGGTGGGGCCTGACCCATGACAGGCACCTGATGCCGTTCCTCGCCTCGCTCGGCATCTTCGTGCTGAGCTTTGTGGGCATCGGCATCAGCTTTTACCCCTACATCGTGCCAGGTGCGCTGACGATCAAAGAGGCGGCGGCGCCGGACGCCTCGCTGGGCTTCCTGCTGGTCGGCGCGGCGGTGCTGGTGCCGATCATCCTCGCCTATACCGGCTACGCCTACTGGGTGTTCCGCGGCAAGGTCGACCCCGAGGAGGGCTACCACTGATGGCAACCTCCTCGCTCCCGCGACGCCTGCTCTGGTTCGTCGGCTTCTGGCTCGCCGGCGTCCTCGCCGTGACCCTGGTCGGCCTCGCCATCAAGCTGGCGCTGAGCGCCTGAAGGGGATCGTGACGCCGCGATCCCCC
>DASWWF010000080.1:0-1694 GCA_036401035.1 Devosia sp. | reverse complement strand
AGCGCGACCGTATCGCGCAGCGTCGCCAGCGTCGTGGCCAGCATCAGGTCGGCGCCCGGATGGGTCAGCGCCAGCCGGGTCGGCCGGGACTGGACGACACCCGGCGTGATCTTGTCCATCAGCGCATTGGTAGCGATCGCCTGCCCGCGCTCGTCCAGCACGGCAGCCGGAATGCCCACGATCTCCAGCGCCGCCACCGCCGCCTGAACCCGCTCGAACGAGATGCGGTTGGTGAGCATGGCGGCCCGCGCCAGATGCGGCCGCAACCGGTCGAGGCGATCGATGGTGGCGCGGTCAGGCGGCCCCTGCTCCAGTCGGCGCTCGCCGTGAAAGACCAGCAGGTCGCCGGTGGGCACCTCGACATTGGTGGCAACGCCCCACCCGTAACCCCTCGGCTCCCAATAGCTCTGCCGGATCGGATCGGCCTCCCACTCCTCGCGGGTGAAGACATCGAGATCGGTCAGGAACCCGGCATGCTGCGCGCCCAGCAGCCGGGCGGTGCGGTTGTCGTTGCCGGCATAGCCACGCTCGATATACCCGCCAGCCAGCTCAGCGAAGGGCGGCGAGGCGACCCATCGCACCGAGCCATTGCGCACCGCGAGCAACACGCTGCCGGCGACATCGGCGATGCGGTCGAACTCCTCCAGCAGCTTCGGCCAAAGCTCCGGGATGGCCCCCGCTTCGTAGATTCGATCGAGTAACTGCTCGTCGTCGTCCATCGGATGCCCTCGGCCGGAACGATTGCACGCACTTCAACCCCGCACAAGTCCTCGGGTATTTCCCTGTCTTGCGCCCGGCATAGCCCATTTGGATCATGCGGAGGTACGATCCTCATGCCTACCATACAAGTCCGTTGGGGAACGGATGGGGGTTGGGGTGCGGACAGGGGACAGGATCAGGGCGCGGGCGGTGATGCCGCCGCGGGTGCTGCGGCAACTGCCGCGCGACCTGCGCCGTCAGCTCAAGCGCGCGGGCCACAAGCGGGTGCGATCGCTCGCCCCGACTTTCTCCGGCAGCCCGCGGCCGGTCGGCGGCTTCTGGCTCTAGGCGTCGGACTTGTCGGCGTGCCCGCCGATGCGGCTGGCCAGTGACGCTTCCATGAACATGTCGAGATCGCCATCGAGCACGGCGGCCGTGTTCGAGGTCTCCGCGTCGGTGCGCAGGTCCTTGACCATCTGGTAGGGCTGCAGCACGTAGCTGCGGATCTGATGGCCCCAGCCGATATCAGTCTTGGCCTCGGCCGCCGCATTCGCCGCTTCTTCGCGCTTCTGCAGCTCGACCTCGTAGAGCCGCGCTTTCAACATCGCCATGGCGGTAGCGCGGTTCTTGTGCTGGCTGCGCTCCTGCTGGCAGGCCACCACGATCCCCGAGGGTACGTGGGTGATGCGGATGGCGGAGTCCGTGGTGTTCACGTGCTGGCCGCCGGCGCCCGACGAGCGGTAGGTGTCGACCTTGAGGTCGGCTTCGTTGATCTCGATCTCGATGGTGTCGTCGACCACCGGATAGACCCAGGCCGACGAGAAGCTGGTGTGACGGCGCGCCGCGCTGTCATAGGGCGAGATGCGCACGAGCCGATGCACGCCGGCCTCGGTCTTGAGCCAGCCATAGGCATTGTGGCCCGAAATGCGGACGGTCGCGGACTTGATGCCGGCTTCTTCGCCGTCATGCAGTTCCATGGTCTCGACCTTGAACTT
>DASWWF010000079.1:0-1667 GCA_036401035.1 Devosia sp. | reverse complement strand
CGGCGGGAACGAGTTCTACGAGAAGCGCAAACCCGGCACGTTCTGACGCGCGCCGGGCTGTAGGCGAGGCGACCGCCCGCTAGAAGTCGCCGCCCATGTCGAAATCGCCGCCGCCACCGAAATCGCCGGCATCGCCGCCGGCGTCGTGGTCATTGCCGGCGTCGTTGCCGTTCTCCTGACCACTATCGGCATTGGTGTCGGCCGCATTGCCTTCCGCCGCGTGGGCAGCGCCGCCGCCGAAGAGACCACCGATCATGCTGCCGAGCAGCATGCCGCCGGCGACGCCCATCGCGGTCTGCGCCGCACCGGCGAGAAAACCGCCACCACCGAAACCGCCGCCACGGCGATCGTAGCGATCGTCCTGCTGCTGGTCGTTGCCGCGGTCCCAGGGGCCGCGCGGCGCGTCACGGCGGCGGTCATCATTGACCGCGCGACCGCGCGACTGGGTTTCGAGCTCGCGGATACGGCGCTCGGCCTCTTCGAGAGCGGCCTGCTGCACCACCACGGTCTGGGCCAGGTAATAGGGCGCGTTGGGCTGGCGGCGGATCGACTGCTCGATCAGCCACTCGGCATCGGGGTCGCGCTGCGGATTCTGCCGCTCTACATCGGCCACCCGGTCAAACAGGCCCTCAATGGCGCGGCGGTCGTCGGAACTGAGCATTGGTCCTCTCCTCGATATCGGTCGCAGCTTCTGATGCGAACGGACAAGACATGGGGACCGTTGCCGGCCGCAACAAGGATGCGGCGGCCAAGGATTGGATTGACTTGATGCCGCAGCAGTTCAAACCTGTTGGCAACCGGAGGCAGGCATGTCTGACGACGATCTTCCCGAAGACTCCAAGCTCACCAAGAGCAAATCGAAATGGGCCGAGCTCGGCAAATTCCTCACCGGCATGGTGTCGCGGCCGGAGGATTCGCGGCTGCCGCCCGGCCAGCACCTGGTCAAGAACTGGCCCATTCTGGACCTGGGGCAGACGCCCAATGTGCCCAAGGAAGTCTGGCGCCTCGACATTGTCGGTCTCGTCGACAAGCCGCAGACCTGGACCTGGACCAATTTCATGGCCCAGCCGCAGACGCAGAAACTCTCCGACATCCACTGCGTCACCAGCTGGTCGCGCTACGACAACCACTGGGACGGCGTCACCACCCACGACCTGCTCGAAGCCGTGCAGCCCAGGCCCGAGGCCAAGTTCGTGCTGCTCTCGAGCAATGACGGCTACACCACCAACATGGCCATCGAGGACTTTGCCAGCCCCGAGGCCATCATCGCCCATAGCTGGGAGGGCGAGCCGCTGACCCTCGATCATGGCGGCCCGGTCCGCCTCGTGGTGCCGCATCTCTACTTCTGGAAGAGCCCCAAATGGCTCAAGCGCATCGAATTCGCCGCCAATGACCATCCCGGCTTCTGGGAAGTTCGCGGCTACCACAACCACGGCGATCCGTGGACCGAGGAGCGGTATTCCTAGGCACACTGATGCACCGGGCCGCCGTGAGCGCCCGGAGATGTCAAAGAGCGAACAACGGCGGAGCATAGCCCGTCGATGGTTCGTGTGCCGGAGGATGAAACCCACCCCCGGCTGGAGCCTTGCTCCGCCGTCGTGACCGGGATTTTCGGCGTTCACCGGGGAGTTCCGGGGCGTTTAGCGGAATGCCCCACCGCCGCAGGG
>DASWWF010000078.1:0-4249 GCA_036401035.1 Devosia sp. | reverse complement strand
AGAGGTCAAAGGTCGATCTCACGAGGAGGCGTATGGTCACGCAGCGATTCAAGGTCGATGCCGCCAGGGTACTCCAGCAGGACCTGCCCTATGGTCTTTTTGCGCGGTTGATAAATCTTGTCGGCTTCCTCGACCGGCATCAGCACTGCCACTCGGACACCATGCCGCGTGATCGTTGTCGCCTCGCCACTATTGGCCGCTTCCAGCAACTCGGAAAAGCGTGCCTTCGCATCCCGCGCCTGCATCGTCTTCATAGTTGCGACCTCCGATTGTGACCACATGTAGTCACATATAGTCTTCGGCGTGGTGGGGGGCAATCCTGCGTGCCTCGCTAACATGTCAGTTTCTAGCCAAAGGGCTGACTTGCGCGGGGTTTCGGCTAGGGTTAATAGGGGCCGCAATTCCAACATAGCGGGGTATCGGCTCATGGCGCGCAAGAAGATCGCTCTCATCGGGGCGGGACAGATCGGCGGAACGCTTGCTCTTCTGGCTGCCACCAAAGAACTGGGCGATGTGGTGCTGTTCGACGTCATGGACGGCATCGGTGCGGGCAAGGGGCTCGATCTGGCGCAGACCGGCCCGGTGATGGGCTATGACTCCAAGCTCAAGGGCACCACGGAGTACAAGGACATCGCCGGCGCCGACGTGGTGATCGTCACCGCGGGCGTGCCGCGCAAGCCGGGCATGAGCCGCGACGACCTGCTCGAAATCAACCTCAAGGTGATGGAGCAGGTGGGCGCGGGCATTGCCAAGTACGCCGCTGACGCCTTTGTGATCTGCATCACCAACCCGCTCGACGCCATGGTCTGGGCGCTGCAGAAGTTCTCGGGCCTGCCGTCCAACCGCGTGGTCGGCATGGCCGGCGTGCTCGACTCGGCCCGCTTCCGTCACTTCATCGCCGATGAGCTGGGTGTTTCGGTCGAAGACGTCACCGCCTTCGTGCTCGGCGGCCACGGCGACACCATGGTGCCGCTGGCCCGCTACTCGACCGTCGCCGGCATCCCGCTCACCGACATCGTCAAGATGGGCTGGATGAGCAAGGAAAAGCTCGAAGCCATCATCCAGCGCACCCGTGACGGTGGCGCCGAGATCGTCGGCCTGCTCAAGACCGGCTCGGCCTTCTACGCGCCTGCCGCTTCGGCCATCACGATGGCCGAGAGCTATCTCAAGGACAAAAAGCGCCTGCTGCCCGTCGCCGCCTTCCTCAAGGGCGAATACGGCGTCAAGGGCACCTATGTGGGCGTGCCGGTGATCATCGGTGCCGGTGGCGCCGAGAAGGTCGTCGAGATCCAGCTTTCGGGCTCGGAGCAGAAGGCCTTCGACAAGTCGGTGGCGGCTGTCGCCACGCTGATCGACGCCTGCAAGAAGATCGCGCCCAAGCTCGCCTAACCAGCGCCCCAAGGCCAACCGGAAGGACCGGGAATGAACATCCACGAACACCAGGCCAAGGCGCTGCTCAAGACCTATGGCCTGCCGGTCGCGGCCGGCGTCGCCATCTTCAAGCCCGAAGAGGCCGAGGCGGCCGCCAAGTCGCTGCCGGGTCCGCTCTATGTGGTCAAGTCGCAGATCCATGCGGGTGGCCGCGGCAAGGGCAAGTTCAAGGAACTCGGTCCTGACGCCAAGGGCGGCGTCCGCCTCGCCAAGTCGGTGGCGGATGTCGTCTCGAACGCCAAGGAAATGCTCGGCAATACGCTGGTCACCAAGCAGACCGGTCCGGCCGGCAAGCAGGTCAACCGGCTCTATATCGAAGACGGCGCCGACATTGCCCGCGAGCTCTACTGCTCGCTGCTGGTCGATCGCTCGACCGGCCGCGTCTCCTTCGTGGTCTCCACCGAAGGCGGCATGGACATCGAGGCGGTGGCGCACGACACGCCCGAAAAGATTATCGCGGTCGATATCGACCCGACCACCGGCGTCACCACCGGCGACATCGAAGAGATCGCCAAGGCACTCAAGCTCGAGGGCACGGCGCATGTCGATGCGGCGCTGGTGTTTCCGGCGCTCTACCGGGCCTTCGTTGAAAAGGACATGAGTCTCCTCGAAGTGAACCCGCTGATCGTCATGGACAACGGGCACCTGCGCGTCCTCGACGCCAAGGTGAGCTTCGACAACAACGCCAATTTCCGCCACGCGGAACTGGCCGAACTCCGCGACCTCAGCGAAGAGGACGCCAAGGAGATCGAGGCATCGAAGTTCGACCTCGCCTATGTGGCGCTCGACGGCAATATCGGCTGCATGGTGAACGGCGCCGGTCTCGCCATGGCCACCATGGACATCATCAAGCTCTACGGCGAAGAGCCGGCGAACTTTCTCGATGTCGGCGGTGGCGCCAGCAAGGAGAAGGTCACCGCGGCCTTCAAGATCATCACCGCCGATCCGGCCGTGAAGGGCATCCTGGTCAACATCTTCGGCGGCATCATGCGCTGCGACGTCATTGCCGAGGGCGTCATCGCCGCGGTCAAGGAAGTCGGGCTTGCGGTGCCGCTGGTGGTTCGCCTCGAAGGCACCAACGTCAAGGAAGGCAAGGCCATCCTCAACGCTTCGGGCCTCGACGTGATCTCGGCCGACGACCTCGACGATGCGGCGCAGAAGATCGTCGCCGCCATTCGAGGCCGCAAGTAATGCGGCTCGCCGCCTTGGCAGGTTTGATGGCGGCCGGTGCCGCCATGCCCGCCGTGGCGGTGCCGGCGCAGTACGATATCGACTTCGTCTCCGCCTTTGCCGATGCCTGCGTGCCGCAGCGGATGAGCTACGAGGGCACGCGGCAGACCGCACTGGCCGAAGGCTGGGGCAAGGTCGAACGCACCGCCCATCCCGAACTCGACGCCATGATGGCGATCTCGGAGCGTGAAGCGGCGGCGCCGGATCTCAAGGCGACTTTCGTCTACGAACTCTTTGCCAAGCCGATCGGCGGTGTCGATCACCATCTGGTGGTCACCCGCATGTCGGCCGATGTCGGCACCGAGGCCGAGCCCGATATCTGGAACATAGTCGGCTGCTATCTCTACAACCTCGATGCCACCGGCCCGATCGATCCCGAGCCCGTGACGGCGCTGATCGGCAAGCCGATCAGCAACAGCATCAACGAGGATGACATCGTGGGCTACGTCTGGGGACCGCCGTGCCCCATGCCGCGCACGATGGACACCTACCTCACCTATGTGGGCGCCGGCAGCGAGCAGGTCCAAGTCGGCGGCTTCACCGGCCTCGTCCTCAAATTCGAAACCTCCGAGCCCGATCCGGGCGAGGTCGTGCCTTCCACCTACTGCTGAGCCCTCTCCGGGCAGACCCAAGCGAAACGAGCAAGAAACCGATGTCCATTCTCGTCAACAAAGACACCAAGGTCCTCGTGCAGGGTCTCACCGGCAAGACCGGTACGTTCCACACCGAACAGGCGCTGGCCTATTACGGCACCAAGATGGTGGGCGGCACCCACCCCAAGAAGGGCGGAGAGAGCTGGACTTCGGGCGTGGACGGCACCTCCTTGCCGATCTTCACCACTGTCGCCGAGGGCAAGGAAAAGACCGGCGCAAATGCATCGGTGATCTATGTGCCGCCGGCCGGCGCTGCTGATGCCATCATCGAGGCGATCGATGCGGAAATCCCGCTCATCGTCTGCATTACCGAAGGCGTGCCGGTCCTCGACATGGTGCGGGTCAAGGCCAGGCTCGACAAGTCGAAGTCGCGGCTGATCGGACCCAACTGTCCGGGCGTGCTGACGCCCGAAGAATGCAAGATCGGCATCATGCCGGGTAACATCTTCTCGAAGGGCTCGGTGGGCATTGTTTCGCGCTCCGGTACACTTACCTATGAGGCAGTGTTCCAGACCACCAATGCCGGTCTCGGCCAGACCACTGCGGTCGGCATCGGCGGCGACCCCGTCAAGGGGACGGAGTTCATCGACGTGCTCGAGATGTTCCTTGCCGACGAGGCCACCAAGTCGATCATCATGATCGGCGAAATCGGTGGTTCGGCCGAGGAAGACGCAGCGCAGTTCCTGATCGACGAAGCCAAGAAGGGCCGCAAGAAGCCGATGGCCGGCTTTATCGCGGGCCTGACGGCGCCCAAAGGCCGTACCATGGGCCATGCTGGCGCCGTAATTTCGGGGGGTAAGGGCGGTGCCGAAGACAAGATCGCGGCCATGGAATCGGCGGGCATCAAAGTGTCGCGTTCGCCTGCCAGGATCGGGGTCACGCTCGCTGAAGTTCTGAAAGGCTGATCAACACCAGCTTTTGAAGGGGATTAGGGT
>DASWWF010000077.1:0-6487 GCA_036401035.1 Devosia sp. | reverse complement strand
GCGGTAGCGCGGCGCGGCGATGTCGTAGATACGCCGGTGCAGGTCGAAGGAATCGCGCACCGGCAGGTCCCACCAGAGCTGGCTGCGCTGGCCGAAGACGACGCCGATCTGCCGGGCGATCTCGCCGCGCTTTTCATGCGGCGTGCGGCCGAGCACCGTGACCTGTCCTGACGTCGGCACCAGGATGCCGGTCATCATCTTGATCATGGTGGATTTGCCGGCGCCGTTCGGGCCGAGATAGCCCACCGCCTCGCCCGCCGCGATGGCAAAGCTCACGTCCTCGACCGCCGTCACTTCCGTGTATTCGGCCGTGACCAGCGTCTTCAGCGCGCCCAGGAAACCGGGGAAGCGCTTATGCTGCCGGAACCGCTTGGAGACGGCCCGTGCCTCGATGAGAGATGTCATTTTCTCGCGAACCGCCAACGTTCGGAGCCCACGCTAGCTGATTCTCGGTGCTCACGGCTTCGTCAGTTGCGCGGCACAAAAGGCTCTGGCTTTCTCGGCACTTAGGAGCGTGGGGGTGCTGATGCGGCGCTGGATGCTGGGGATTTTCGCCGTCATCGTAGTGGCCGGCGTGGGACTTGCGGTGTGGATGCTGCGGCCGGTCGAAGGCGCGCCGCGCGACGTGACGCTGGCGGGCGACGCGGCCCGCGGCGCCTATCTCATCCGGCTCGGCGGCTGCGTCGCCTGCCACACCGACGCCGCCAATGGCCGCGCCATGCTGGCCGGCGGCCCGGCTCTGCCGACGCAGTTCGGCACGTTCTATGCGCCCAACATCACGCCGCACCCGGAGGCCGGCATCGGCAGTTGGACGCTGGCGCAGTTCGCCAAGGCGATGAGCGACGGCGAGGGACCGCAGGGGCACCTTTATCCGGCGTTCCCCTACGAGTCCTACACGCTGATGAGCGACCAGGAGATCGCCGACCTCTACGCCGCGCTGCAGGAGATACCGGCTGACGCCACGCCATCCAAGCCGCACGAGGTGGCCTTCCCGTTCAATCTCCGGCTGGCGCTGGCGGGGTGGAAGAACCTCTTTTTCGCGCCGACGCGCTATGTGCCCGCCCCGGGCAAGTCCGAGCAATGGAACCGCGGCCGCTACCTTGCGCTCGGCCCAGGCCACTGCGTCACCTGCCACAGCCCGCGCAACCTGCTGGGCGGCATCGACGCCGGGCAGGAGCTCGCCGGCAATCCGACCGGCGGCCCCGGCGGCCGCGCCCCCTCGCTGCTCCCCGCCGCGCTGGCGGAGGGCGGCTACGACGCGGCGACCCTGGCGCAGACATTGTCCGACGGCTTCACCCCCAATTTCGACGTCCTCGGCGGCCCGATGGGCGAGGTCATCAAGGAAGGCACCTCGCAGTGGACGGCGGCGGACCGCGAAGCGGTCGCGGCGTATCTGGCGGGGGTGGAGTAGCTCAATTACTGAAGAACGTCGGGTTGAGGTTTCGCGACCCGGCAACGATCCTCACTACTTCCAGTGACTTGTCGTCGTGGCTGTAGACAATAAGAAAGCGGCCGTCAGTGAACGACCGCAGTCCGGCACCAAGTTCAGGGCGAGCGCGACCCGCGTCAGGGTGGCGAGCCAGCATCAAGATCAACTCGTCGAAGCGACTGAGTACATCGTCCGCCGCGCTAGGATTGTCGCGGGCGATGTAGCGCCAGATTTCCAGCGCATCTTCGCGTGCGAGTGGCCGACGCCTGACCTTAAGCGGCATCGCTCTGGTTCTTGGCGCGTTCGGCGGCCAGCCTGCGCCGTCCCTCCCGCTTGATCTCCTCGACGTCCCAAGGTTCTGCGTCGCCGCTGTCTAGGCCCTTTTGGACCTCCGCCTTCAGCCACTCGAGCTGCTCGTTACGTGTGCGCTCCTCCCGCTCCACCATCCGCAGGCCCTCCCGCAGCACTTCGCTTACGCTGGCGTAGCGGCCGCTGGCGACCAGGTCCTTGGCGAATTTCTCGAAATGGGCGCCGATGGTGTAGCTCGAGGGCATGGGTCTGGCTCCTGCAGTATCATTTTATGATAGTGCGCTAGACCCCCGCCCGCAACTCCAGCGCCGTGTCGAGGGTGATCTCGGTATGGTGCTCCCACGCCTCTGACGTCTCCGGGAAATCCGTCCGATAGTGGCCGCCGCGGCTTTCTTCGCGCAGCAGGGCGCCGGCGGCCACAAGGGTGGCGGAGCTGGTCATGTTGAGGAAGGCGCGGGTGACGCCCTTGCCGTTGAGTTCGAGGTCGGCGATGCGGCGGAGGGCCTCCTTCAGGTCCGTGGCGTTGCGCTCGACGCCGACGAGGTCGGTCATCACGTGGCGCAGGTCCTGCACCGCCTGCAGGTTGCGGAGCTGTTCCTCGGCGGCGTCGCCCTCGGCCTGGTTCCAGACGATGCCGGGGAAGGGGGCCATGTTGGCGCGCACCGGTTCCAGCCCGGAAATGTCGGCGGCGATGCGGGCGCCATAGACGATGGCTTCGAGCAGCGAGTTCGAGGCGAGGCGATTGGCCCCGTGCAGCCCCGTGCAACTGGCTTCGCCGCAGACCCAGAGGCCGGGCAGCGAGGCACGACCGGTTTCGTCCACCTTGACGCCGCCCATGTGGTAATGCGCCGCCGGCGTCACCGGGATCGGGTCCTTGACCGGATCGATGCCGGCATCGGCGCAGTACTTTGCCACCGTCGGGAAGGCGGTGAGGATGCGCGGGCCGAGCGCTTGTCGCGTATCGAGAAACACCCTCCGGCCGGCCTTGATCTCGCGGAAATTGGCGCGGGCGACAATGTCGCGCGGGGCGAGTTCGGCGTCCTTGTGGATGGCCGGCATAAAGCGCTCGCCGCGGTCGTTGATGAGGATGGCGCCTTCGCCGCGCAGCGCCTCGGTGGCGAGCGGGGCCGGGTCGGCGCCGGTGGCGATGGCGGTGGGGTGGAACTGCACGAATTCGGGGTCGCCGATCACCGCGCCGGCCCGGGCCGCCATGCCCATGGCGTGGCCGCGGACGCCGGGCGGGTTGGTGGTCACGGCGTAGAGCCCGCCGAGCCCGCCGGCGGCCAACACCGTGGCGCGCGCGCGGATGAACACCGGCTCGCCATAGCGGTCGCCCAACTTGCGCGCGAAGACGCCGATGATGCGACCATCGGCGCGCGCCAGGTCGACCACGGTCAGGCCTTCGACGATGCGGATCGAGGGTGTGCGCCGCACCTCGGCGATCATCGCCTGCATGATGGCGTAGCCGGCGCGGTCGCCTTCGACGCGGACGATGCGGTTCTTGGAATGCGCCGCCTCGCGGCCGAGCTGAAAATCCCCCGCCGCATCGCGGTCGAACGGCGTGCCCCAGCGCGCCAGGTCCTCGATGCGGGCCTTGGCTTCGGCCGTCACCGATTCCGCCACCTCCTCATCGACGATGCCGGCGCCCGCGATCTCGGTGTCCACCGCATGGGCGTGCGAGGTGTCGCCTGCGCCGATCGCGGCCGCGACGCCGCCCTGGGCCCAGGCCGAGGAGGCGCCGAAGCCGAGCGGCTTGGGCGAGATCACCGTCACCGGCCGCGGCGCCAGCTTGAGCGCACAGAAGAGGCCGGCGAGACCCGCCCCGACGATCAGCGCGCCATCGGCATTGAGGGTGTTGTCGAAGGTGGTCATGGCGCGCCTCTTGGCAGGATGAATACGAACATTGCGGTTGGTCGAACTACGTATAGGGTATTACCTGATCCAGCCGAGCAGAGCGCCGATGGCCCGCAAACGTCCGCCAGTTCCGAGCTTTCAGGAAGCGGTGGTGCCGTTCGAGCAGGCCAATCTCAGCCTCGGGGATTATCTCCAGCTCAACCGCGATGTACTCGTCGCCTACGACTATACCTGCGCGGTCACGCAAGCGCGCTTTAATGCCGAGACGGCTGTATCCGCCAATCTGGTCGTGATTCCCATTCGTCCGGTCGAAACGGGCGGAGACCTTACCGGTAGCAATCTGCTGCCGCTGGTGCCGGAAGCAGCGCAGGCGTTCCGCGACGGCGATTTCGCCATCGGGGTCGATTTCGAGCTGCTGGTGGATTTGAGCCGCGTCGATCCCGGCTTGCTCCGGCTGTTGCATCACTCCGGCAAGCTCCTCGTCCCGAAGGACCGGCAGTTCGTGCCGGACCCCGACAGCCTCCACTACCATCGACAGACGATCTTCCAGGCGATCGGCGGCTGACCAGCAGCAGACCTCATCCTGAGCCTGTCGAAGGGCGAGGTCGTGGCACTACTCGCGCACCCGCCCCCCTGGTTCGACACGCTCACCATGAGGGCTCAAATGTCCTGTGCCAGTTGCCGAAGCCCTTACGCCTCGTCGACGATCGCTGCCTTGGGGCCGTTCTTCTTGATCGACTCGATGCAATTCACGGCGCTGGCGCGGGATTTGTAGGTTTCGGAGCGCACCATGGTTTCGCCGTTGGCGGCGACGAAGCGCACGAAGGTCTGGCCGTCCTTGGATTTGGCCAGTTCGAAGCGGTAGCCCTTGCCGTCCTCGCCCTTGCTGACGTCGACCGTCGGCGCGCCGGGCGCGTTCTTCTTGATGGAGTCGATGCAGTTCTGGGCGCTGGACTTGGACTTGTAGTTCTCCGACCACACCATGGTTTCGGCGTTGTAGACGAACTTGGCTTGGAACTGGCCGTCCTTGGCTGCGGTGATCTTGAACTTGTGCATATGACGCTCCTTGGCTGGCGCCCGCTCCTCAAGAATCGTCCGGGCGCCCGTCAAGTCTAGTCACATTGCGCCCGATGCATACCCCGGCCTTCAGTCGCCCTTGCGGGAGAAATCGATCATCCGCTGCACAGCCATACGGGCCGGCTCGATGATGGCGGGGTCGACGATGACTTCCTCGTTCATGGTATGCAGCGACCAAAGGATGTTCTCGAGGTTGATGCGTTTCATGTGCGGGCAGATGTTGCAGCCACGCAGGAAGTCGACGCCGGTGGTCTCGCTCGCCACATTGTCCGACATCGAGCATTCGGTGACCATCACCACGCGGGCCGGTTTTTCGGTCTTGACGTAGTTGATCATGGCGGCGGTCGAGCCGGCAAAATCCACCGCATCGATCACGGCCGGCGGGCATTCGGGGTGGGCGATGATTTTCGCCGTCGGATAGGCATTGCGCAGTTCGGCGATGTCGTCGGCGGTGAAGGTCTCGTGCACTTCGCACGAGCCGGCCCAGGTGATGATCTTCTTCTTCGTCTTTTTCGCCGTGTTCTGCGCCAGGAACTGGTCGGGGATCATGATCACCGTGTCGCCCTCGACGGCGTTGACGATGTCGACGGCGTTCGACGAGGTGCAGCAGACATCGGTCAGCGCTTTGACGGCGGCCGAGGTGTTCACATAGGTGACGACCGGCACGCCCGGATACTGGGCGCGCATCGCCGCCACGTCGCCGGCGGTGATCGAGGAGGCGAGCGAGCAGCCGGCCCGGCTGTCGGGGATCAGCACGGTCTTTTCAGGATTGAGGATCTTGCTTGTCTCGGCCATGAAGTGCACTCCGCACTGCACAATCACCGATTGCTTGACCTTGGTGGCCTCCACGGCCAGCTGCAGGCTGTCGCCGACGATGTCGGCCACGCCGTGATAGATCTGCGGCGTCTGGTAATTATGCGCCAGAATGACGGCGTCGCGCTCTTTCTTCTTGCGGTTGATCTGCAGGATCAGCGGCGCATAGAAGGGCCATTCGAGCTCGGGAATCTTGTCTTTCACCCGGTCGAAGATCTTGCTCGTGACCTTCTGCACCGCCTTGGTGAACTTGAGGTCATAATGCTCCGCGAGGATGGCGCGCGCCTCCTCCAGCGGGGTCATTGCATTGATGAGCTGTACCATCCCAGGTCCTCCCGACCGCCGGGAGACTTAGGCATAATGGCGCGGCATTTCAATGCGAAGCTTGCTTTCGTGCTTGATCGGCCGGAGCCAAAATCCTAACTCTGCCCTGAACTCCAGGCACTGAGGATCGGCCATGCCCCAAGACGTCTCCGCACTCCGTTCGACGCTTTCGCTGGCCCCGGTGATCCCGGTCATCGTTCATGACGACGTCTCCACCGCCCGCGATCTCGCCGAGGCGCTGGTCGCCGGCGGCCTGCCGGTGCTCGAAGTCACGCTGCGCACCCCGCATGCGCTGCAGGTGATCGAGGAAATGGCCAAGGTTTCCGGCGCCATCGTCGGTTCCGGCACGGTGCGCTCGCCGCTGCAGATGGGCCATTCGGTCGATGCCGGCTGCCAGTTCATGGTCAGCCCCGGCGCCTCGCCGCGCCTGCTCGAAGCGGCCGAAGAGCACGCCATCCCGCTGCTGCCGGGTATCGGCACCCCGACCGAGGCGATGACCGCATCCGAACACGGCTACTCGTTCCTCAAGTTCTTCCCGGCCGAGGCGCTGGGCGGCGTCAAGGTTTTGAAGGCCTATGCCAGCCCGCTGGCCGACATCACCTTCTGCCCCACCGGCGGCATCGACATGGTCAAGGCCAAGGAATACCTGGCGCTGCCCAACGTCATCTGCGTCGGCGGTTC
>DASWWF010000076.1:0-11094 GCA_036401035.1 Devosia sp. | reverse complement strand
ATCGTCGGCCCCATCACCCTGGTGGCTGCCAGCGAAGGCGTGCAGCCGTTGATCCTCCACGGTACCACCTTGGTCATCGGCATCGCCGCCGTCGTCGCCATGGTGCTCTTTGCCATCCGCGGCCGCACCCGCCGCACCGGTCGCGGCTACGAGAACGAGCCCTTCGCGCTCTTTGTCATCAAGAACCTGGTGATCGCCGCGCTGGTGCTGTTCTTCACCTACATGCTGGCCTCCTACAAAGGCCTGCCGAACGTGCTGGTGGTGATGGGCATCCTGATCGCCGGCTTCGTCTTCCTCACCAAGCGCCTGACCTTCGGCCGCCGCATCTACGCCATGGGCGGCAACCTCAAGGCTGCCGCGCTCTCGGGCATCAAGACCGAGCGGCTGACCTTCTACATCTTCGCCATCATGGGGGCGCTCGCCGCGCTCGCCGGCATGATCTACGCCGCCCGCCTCAACTCGGCGACGCCCAAGGCCGGCCAGGGCCTCGAACTCGACGTCATCGCCGCCGTCTTCATCGGCGGCGCCTCGGCGCTGGGCGGCGTCGGCCAGGTCGCCGGCGCGGTGATCGGCGCCTTCATCATGGGCGTGATGAACAACGGCATGTCGATCATGGGCGTCAACATCGACTGGCAGCAGATGATCAAGGGCATCGTCCTGCTCGCCGCCGTGTTCTTCGACCTCTACAACAAGAACAAGGCTGCGTAGGCGGGCGGCCGAGCCGAACGCTGGAGACCACGCCGCCGGCCCCCGGGCCGGCGGCTTTTTTGCAGGTGCCTCGCGCCAGAAGCCGACCCTCAAATGGGCGCGGCCCCTCAGGGAGGGCCACTGGATTGCCGGGCGCTCAGCATCATAGGAGGTTGCGCCTCGTTCACTGCCGTGCTGTCTGAGGGCACAAGCTAGAGAGACACCATGCAGTCAACGCCAACCAATAGGCTGAACTTTCTGTCCGGCGGCGGCGAAATGGGGGAGCGAATCCGACAGTTCGATTGGAACAGCGGACCGCTCGGTGACCCTCGAGGCTGGCCATCGGAATTGCGGACCCTGGTCCAGGTGATGCTGACGTCGCAGCAGCCGATGTTTATCGCCTGGGGTCCAGAACGCGTCATGCTCTACAATGACGGGTATGCCCCGATGTGCGCCAACCGCCATCCATGGGCACTCGGAAGACCGTTCGAGGAAGTTTGGGCCGACATCATCAAGGATGTTGGTCCAATCATGGACGCCGCCTATGCAGGCGTTCCCACATACATGGACGACATCGAATTCCTCATGACGCGGCATGGCAAGCCCGTGGAGACGCACTTCTCCTTTGGCTACACCCCGGTCCATGACGCGAGCGACGGGATCGTGGGCATGTTCTGCACTGCCCTCGAAATTACGGCCGACGTCATGCAGTCGAAGGCGGAAGTCGACCGACTGAGGGAGTTGTTCTCACAGGCTCCTAGTTTCATGGCGGTGCTGTCAGGGCCAGACCATGTGTTTGAGATAACAAACCAGGCCTACCTGCAACTCATCGGCCATCGGGACGTGCTGGGAAAACGGGCCAGGGACGCACTCCCTGAAGTGGCTGGTCAAGGCTTTTACGAGCTACTCGACACCGTCTATTCGACGGGAGAGCCCTTCGTGGGCCACGGGCTGCAGATTTATTTGCAGCGTGAGCCGGGGGCGGCCAGAGAGGAGCGCTTTCTTGACTTCATCTACCAACCGATCCGTTCGGCCGCCGGCGTAATCACCGGCGTCTTTGCCCAGGGTCACGACATCACCGACCAGAAGCGTGCGGAGATGGCCTCGGTGAAGAGCGAGGCAAAGTTCACGCAACTGGCGCAGTCCTTGCCGAACCACGTCTGGACCGCCAAGCCGTCGGGCGAACTCGATTGGTTCAACGATCAGGTTTACGCCTATAGCGGCGCTGGCCGTGGCGAACTGGACGGGACCGGCTGGACGCTACTGGTCCATCCCGAAGATGTTCCGAGTGCCGCCGCCGCCTGGCAAGCGGCGACCGAAAACGCTTCCCATTACAAGACGGAGTTCAGACTTCGGCGGTTCGATGATGCTTACCGCTGGCACTTGGCCAGGGCGACGCCCATTGCCGATGAGACGGGTCAACTCGTGTACTGGGTGGGCACGAATACCGATATCGAAGAACAAAAGGCGGCGGAGCTTGCCCTGCGTGAGAGCGAACTGCAGGTGAAACTGGCTTTGTCAGCGGCGCGGATGGGCGTCTGGGAATGCGACGTCGTGGAGGGAGTCTTCGTCAACCTGCGTGGTGACGATCAGGCCATCACACTGCTCGGTGGCGTGCCTGGCGAACAATCGTCATTCGAGACTTTCACCTCACGCATCAGCCCGGAGGACCGGGACGGACTTCGCCCAGCGGCAGAAAGGGCACTCGCGCCTGACGGCGACGGCGTGCTGGACATCGAGTATCGCATCCTGCCACGGGCTGGCGAGAAGGAGCGGTGGGTTCATGCCAGGGCGCAGGCCCTTGTATCGGCGGCTGGGACCAGGCTCGTCGGTACGGTGCGTGACATAAGTCATCGCAAGGAGGCCGAAGCCCGGCAGCAGGTGCTCGCCTCTGAGCTGCAGCATCGCATCAAGAACACCCTTGCCATGGTCAGTGCTATCGCCACGCAGACCCTGCGCGGGGAGGACATCAGCGATCGCCGCAGTAGTTTCAACGCCCGGCTGGAAGCGCTGGCACGCGCCCATGACCTCCTGACGGCTGCGACTTGGGAAAGTGCCTCGGTGCATGCAGTTCTCGCAAGCGCTCTGGCAGCCCACGACAGCGGCGATGACCGTATCGTGATCGAGGGCGTGGACCTGCAGCTCGGACCCAAGCAAGCGCTATCCCTTGCCCTGACAGTTCATGAACTGGCGACCAACGCCGCCAAGTACGGCGCGCTCTCGACCGATAACGGAAAGGTCCACATAACCTGGACGAATTCCGGGTTCGACGAGCTGGGCAATCGGCAGTTCAAGTTCGTCTGGCGGGAAGTGGATGGCCCACCGGTTCAGGTGCCCAGGCATTCTGGATTTGGGACGCGCCTCATCAGTCGGGTGCTCGCCGCCGATTTCTCGGGATCAGTAAGCATCGATTATGCCCCTGAGGGTGTTGTCTCCACACTGACTGCACCTGTTGAAAGCCTTGGCAGTGGTCCGCATGTTCCCGCTGTAACCGAAAGGGCGCTCTAGTGGCCCATTTCAAAGTTGTCGTTCTCGTGGTCGAGGACGAGCCCCTCGTGCGGATGGGCATCGTCGACCACCTTCAGGAACAGGGCTTTACCGTCCTCGAGGCCGCCAATGCAGACGAGGCCATCACGATCCTGAGCCAGAATACGACGATCCAGATCCTCTTCACCGATATCGACATGCCGGGCGAGATGGACGGGATCAGGCTGGCAGCGGCAGTTCGGGAGCGCTGGCCCCCGATCAGGATCGTCATCACGTCTGGACACCGGCGACCGCTCGGCAGTGACCTGCCTTCCGGGGCACAGTTCTTTGCCAAGCCCTACAATCCAGACACGATCGCCACGACTTTTTGGGACATCGCCGAAGCCTAGGGCCTGCGGTTTTTGCTTGCTGGAGGCTCGGGCTGCCGAGTCGCCTGGCTCAGACCGGTAGGCCGGCCTTGCGCGCGCCGTCGAGAACCATTTCGATCTGCCTCGGCTGGACTGCGGTGCGGTGGAGCCGCTCGGCCATTGCGTATTTCGGATTGATCGCCATCAGCTCGGCCCAGACCTGCCGCGCCTCGTCGAACTTGCCGAGATGGCCGAGCGCGGAAGCGAGATATCCACGCGAAGCGTCGGTGTCGGGCATCAGCAGGATACGCTCGCGGAACAGCGCGACAGCGGTCTCGTAGCGGCCGGCATAGAAATAGGCCCGGCCGAGGAACTGGAGACACACGAGGGTCCTGCCCAGCGACGGGTCGAGCCGCATATACCGCTCGAAGTGGGGAATGGCTTCGAGCGGCACCTCGTTAGCCAGGCAGAGATGGCCCTGCATATCGCTGGCAATCGCGGCATCCGGGTTCAGTGCGATGACCGCCGCCGCCTCGCGGCGAAAGCGGTCGAAATCGCGGGCGAACATGGCGGTGAGCGCCACAACGAAATGACCGCCGGCGTGGTTCGGCGCCAGCTCGACCATTCTGTCCCCCAGGCGCTGAGCCTGCCTGAGCGAGCGATCGGGATCGTCGGTCCAGCAGTTGAGGTAATCCAGGTTGTGGGCGATGGCGAGCTCGCCCAATGCATCAACATAGGATGGGTCACGCTCGATGGCGCGCTGGAACAGGTCGATCGTGTGCTTGTGTACTTCGAGATTCTGAATCGGTCCGTTGATGATCCCGCGGCCCCGCATCACCAGATCCAGCGCTTCGATGTCACTTGTTCCGCCGTCGGTCGCCAGTGCCGTCTGCGCCGGTGTCAGCTTGAGCTTGAGGGCATCGACGATCCGCCGGGTTACTTCGTCCTGCACGGCGAAGACATCGGCGAGCTCACGATCAAAGCTCTCGGCCCAGACATGGGCGCCGCTTCCGGCGTCGGCGAGCTCCGCGTTCATGCGCAGCCGGTTGCCACCGCGCCGCACGCTTCCTGAGAGCACATAGCGCACGTCGAGATCGCCGCCGACCTTGCGAACATCGATGTCACTGCCGCGGTAGGCGAAACTCGAATTGCGCGCGATCACCAGAAGGCCGGGGAGCTTGCCCAGGGCGACGATGATCTCCTCTGCGAGGCCATCGGCGAAGAACGCCTGCTCGGGATCGCTGCTGAGATTGACGAACGGCAGTACCGCAATGGAGACCTGCTCAGTCTCGGCCGAGGACGGGGCCGCCGCAAACCGGTAGCCGACCCGTGGGATGGTGACGATCCAGTCGCCTCCGGTCGGGGACGTCCCCAGCGCCTTTCGCAGCGCAGCGACCTGCACGGTGAGGTTGCTCTCTTCCACGGCGGCGCCGTCCCAGGCTGCATCCATGAGTTCGGATTTGGTGATGACCTCCCCGGGGCGCTTGAACAACGTTGCCAGCAAGGCGACGCCGCGATGGCCGACCGGCAATGGTTCGCCGCCCTTCGTGGCCAACTTTGCCACCACGTCGACAGCAAACGGCCCACAGGTGATCCGCTGGTCCGACACTTGCTTCGCCCTCCGAACGGTTTGGAACTATTCGGCAAGATTTCCGGGAGACTTCAGTACCCCGACCGACCCCCGGGCAACTCTATCCCATCCCAATTGCAGACGGGGAGGGGACAGATGTACTTCTATCATGAGGGTTACCACGAGACCTATCTCGCTGACGCCGCCCTGGAAGACTTGCGGCCACGCGACCGGTGCGGCGAGGACCTGACCTATGAACCCATCCGCATCCCGGCGATCCTGCACTGGGTGGTCATCATGAGCGTCGCCCTCTGCATCATCTTTACTGCCATCGAAGTCTTGAGCTGAGGGAGGCGAACATGGCGCGAAGCAATCGGGAAATGCGGTTGACGGAGGCTCATCTGGCTCTCCTGCCCGCCCGCGTCGACACCGCCGGTCCGCCGCCCGCCGTTGGCGAGCTGCCCGACAGCTACTACGCCGCAACCGCCGCAGCACTGATCGACGCGGTGCCTTCTGATGGCGAGATGTGGCTCTTCGCCTTCGGCTCGTTGCTGTGGAACAAGCGCTTCATCTCCGACGACGAGCGGCCGGGCATGGTCCGCGGCTGGCATCGCGATTTCTGTCTGGGTCCTGACACCCGATTTCGGGGCAATCCGGAAGCGCCCGGCTACATGCTTTCCCTCGATCGGGGAGGGCAATGCAAAGGCATGGTCTATCGGCTTCCCCGCGAGGGTCTCGCCGCCAACATTGAGGGGCTGCTCCGCAGAGAGCCGCCGTTTCCACCCCGATGGATGAGAGTCGTCACCGCACAGGGCGCGGTGCGTGCATTCTCTTTCACGCACCCGGGAAGGGGCAGGGACTACGCCGGTCATCTCTCCGATGAGGCAATCGCCAACGCGCTCGCCCGTTCCGTTGGCATGTTCGGTTCGATGGCTCAATACGTCTACCTGACCGCCCGCCACCTCGAGGATCTCGGCCTTTGCGACGATCGGATGTGGCGCATGCAGGACATGATCGCCGAGCGGATCGAACGGGACTTCCCGGGTCAGATTCCGCCGCGATGACTGACATCCTCCCCCGTTGCCCTTCTTCTCCCCCCGGTATAAACACCGCCCATCCGTAGGACCTTGAACCCTTCTGGATGAGAGAGATGTTGAATTCGCTTGATATTGCCAAGCGCCCCCAGGACACGCGCGTCGTCGTGGCGATGTCCGGTGGCGTCGATAGCTCGGTCGTGGCCGGGCTGCTTGCCCGCGAGGGCTATGACGTCGTGGGCGTCACCCTGCAGCTTTACGATCATGGCGAGGCCACGCACCGCAAGGGCGCGTGCTGCGCCGGGCAGGATATCCACGATGCGCGCCGCGTCGCCGCCGCGCTGGGCATCCCGCACTACGTGCTCGACTATGAAGAGCGCTTCAAGAACGCGGTGATGCAGCCCTTCGCCAATGCCTACCGGCAGGGCGAGACGCCGGTGCCCTGCATCGCCTGCAACCAGAGCGTCAAATTCGTCGACCTGATGGAGGTCGCCCGCGATCTCGGCGCCGATGTCCTGGCCACCGGGCACTACGTGCAGTCCAGGCTGGTCGATGGCCGCCGCCGGCTGTTCCGGCCGGTCGATGACTCGCGCGATCAGTCCTATTTCCTCTTTGCCACCACGCAGAGCCAGCTCGATTTCCTGCGCTTCCCGCTCGGCGGCATGACCAAGCCGGCGGTGCGCGAGCTGGCGCGCGAGTTCGGGCTCGAGGTCGCCGAAAAGCACGACAGCCAGGACATCTGCTTTGTGCCGCAGGGCAAGTATGCCGATGTCATCCGCAAGATGCATCCCGAGGCGCTCGAAGGCGGGGACATCGTCCATCTCGACGGGCGGGTGCTCGGCAAGCACGAGGGCATCGTCAATTACACCGTCGGGCAGCGCAAGGGCCTCGGCATTGCCGCCGGCGAGCCGCTCTATGTGGTCAAGCTCGAGCACAAGACCGGCCGCGTCGTCGTCGGCCCGCGCGAGGCGTTGATGACCAAAACGGTCAAACTGCGCGACGTGAACTGGCTCGGGCCCGATGCGCTCGCGGCGCTTGCGGCCGGCAACGGCTATCCGGTCGAGGTGAAGGTGCGGTCGACCCGGCCGCCCAGTTCAGGTGTCGTTCATCTGTCGGGCGATGATGTGTTCGTGACGCTCTTTACGGGCGAATACGGCATCTCACCGGGGCAGGCATGCGTCTTTTACGCCGACGACTCCGACACCACCGAATGCCTCGGCGGCGGCTTTATTGCCGAGGCGGTGCCGCAGGCGCTGGTGGCGTGAGCGCCGAGTCGCGCAGCGTCTGATAGTTGCTCAGCCCGCCCAGCAGGGCCGAGGCGGTATAGAGCACCAGCAGCACGCCGAGGATCAGGATCACGATCCTGCCCGGCGTGAGTTTCCACGGACCAATCGGCTTGTCTTCGGGCTTGTCTTCGCTCATGCCGGCTGTCTACCACAAAAAACCCGGAATCGATCCCCCAAGGATGCTTCCGCGGGCGGCGTCTCATCGGCAAGATGTTACGCGACATGACAGAGGGATCGGACCTATCGGGGCCAATGGCAGCGTTCATTGACCAGGCGGCAGGCGCTGTGGCGCCGGCGTCGGACAGCAGCCTTGCGCTGCTGGCCGCGCGCGGCGACCGCGCGGCCTTTTCCGAGCTGGTCGAGCGGCACTACGACTATATCTTCCGCATCGCCTGCAAGTGGAGCGGCAAGAAGTCGGACGCCGAGGACATCGCACAGGACGTCTGCATCAAGCTCGCCACCGCCATACGAAGTTTTGACGGCCGCGCGGCCTTTACGAGCTGGCTCTACAAGGTCACCCTCAACGCCGTGCGCGACATGCAGCGGGCGCGCAGCCGCCGCGGCAAGAATATCGACCGCTACGCCGTCGTGGCGCCGGACGAGGAACTGCCCGATCAGGAAGACTCGACGGCCATGAAAGAGATCTGGGCCGCGGTGCGGCAATTGCCGGATCAGCAGCGCGATGCCGTGCTCCTCGTTTATGCCGAGGACATGAGCCACGCGCAGGCGGGGGAGATCATGGGCTGCAAGGAGACCACCGTCTCCTGGCACATACACGAAGCGAAAAAGACCCTGCGAGGTCTGCTATGAGTAACGACGATTTCGACGACAAGCTGAGCGCTTTAAAGAGCGCCCGCACACCGGCCCCGTCCGAGGCCGCGCGTCGTCGTGCGCTCGATGCCGCCATGCTGGCTTTCGACGAAGCGCAGGCGACGGAAACGAAAAAATCTTCATCCGGCACCCAAGGAGCCGGTCTCTGGTCGCGTCTCAGGTCCATCGTTCCACAAAGGAGTTGGATCATGGACACGCGTATCACCCTGGGGCTCGGGACCGCTGCAGTCGCGCTTCTGCTGCTGCCGCTGGGCTACCAGCTTTACACGTCCACCGCGATCACCCCGATCGGCGTGCCGCCCGTGCAGCAACCTGTCAATGTACAGGAAGAGGCGCCGGCGACCCTCGCCGACGAAGCCCGCCAGCGGGATCAGGACACCACGACCGTCACCGTCACCACCAATGGCGCCGCGGTGCAGAATACGCCGTCGGCTACTGTCACGCTCGATACCACTCCGAAGCCTGCGACGGCCCCGATGCAGGAGTCCGGTGGCGCCGCCATGTCGGCGCAAAAGACCGTGGCGCCCGGCCTCGGCCGCGCCGCCGCCGAAACCGAGGCGCCGTCTGACGCGCTGGCCTCGGGCACCTTCGCGCCGGAGTCCATGCCCATGCCGGCCCCGGCCGAGCCGATGGTCGGCATGCCCAACGCGACGCCGACCGAACCCTCGGGCGATGTCTTCACCCCGTTCAAGGAAAGCCCGGTCAAGATCGTCAAGGCCGAGCCGGTCTCGACCTTCTCGATCGATGTCGATACCGCCTCCTATGCCTATATGCGCCAGGCGCTGACCGATGGCTGGCTGCCCGAACCCGATGCCGTGCGCATCGAGGAGATGATCAACTACTTCAACTACGACTATCCGGCCCCGGACACGGCCGAGACGCCGTTCAAGGCGACCATGCAGATCTATCCGACGCCCTGGAACCCCAAGACGCAGCTGCTCCAGATCGGCATCAAGGGCTACGTGCCGCCGGTCACCGAGGACAAGGCGAGCAACCTCGTCTTCCTGCTCGATACGTCGGGGTCGATGGAAGACGCGGATAAGCTGCCGCTGCTCAAGCGCGCCTTCGGCCTGCTCGTCAATCAGCTCGGCGCCAACGACACCGTGTCGATCGTCGCCTATGCGGGCTCGGCCGGCGTGGTGCTCGAACCCACCAAGGCCACCGACAAGGCCAAGATCATGACCGCGCTCGAAAACCTTTCGGCCGGCGGCTCCACTGCCGGCGCCGAGGGCATCGAGCTCGCCTATCGCCTCGCCGAGCAGAACAAGGTCGATGGCGGCATCAACCGCGTCATCCTCGCTACCGATGGCGACTTCAATGTCGGCATCGACGATCCGGAGGATTTGAAGACCTTCATCAAGGCCAAGCGCGACGAGGGCGTGTTCCTCTCCGTGCTCGGCTTCGGCCAGGGCAATTACGGCGACGACACGATGCAGGCGCTGGCCCAGAACGGCAACGGCAATGCCAGCTACATCGACTCGTTCAAGGAGGCCCAGAAGGTCCTCGTGCAGGAGATGGGCGGCACGCTCGAAACCATCGCCAAGGACGTCAAGATCCAGGTCGAGTTCAACCCGGCCGCCGTCGCCGAATATCGCCTTGTCGGCTACGAAACCCGCGCGCTCAACCGCGAGGATTTCAACAACGACAAGGTCGATGCCGGCGATATCGGCGCGGGCCACACGGTGACCGCCATCTACGAGATCACCCCGGTGGGCTCGGGCGCCGAACTCAACGACCCGCTGCGCTACGGCACCGATACCCCTGCCGCCAATGTGCTGCCGGCCGACGAGATCGGGTTCCTCAAGATGCGCTACAAGGCGCCCCAAGGCGATGTCTCGAAACTGATCGAAACGCCGATCACCAAGGCCCTCGCCGTGGACTCGCTCGACAAGGCCTCGGTCGACTCTCGCTGGGCCGCCGCCGTCGCCGCCTTCGGCCAGAAGCTCAAGGGCTCGAACTACGGCGACATGAGCTACGCCGACATCAAAGCCCTGGCCCAGGCCGCCCGCGGCCCCGACGAAAACGGCTACCGCGCCGAGTTCATGCAACTGCTGAACTCCGCCGAGATCATCGACCAGCGGAACTAGGCCTCTCGTTTGGTGAGCCCGAACCTCGTGGTTCGACAGGCTCACCATGAGGTTCTCGCGCGGCATCGCAATAGCCCTCATCCTGAGCTTGTCGAAGGACGAGGGCGTGCAACGGCGATGCCCGCTCCGAACAGGAGGCCGCCGCTCAACCCGCCCCCCGCTGGCGTCCTCCTCGGGCGCGGGCCCGTCGCCACGGGCCCGCGCTCACTCGTTTCAGTCTTTCCGCAGGGTCAGCGCGTTCAGGGTGATCGCCAGTCCGCGGCGGTCGGCCAGAAGGCCAAGCTCCCGTGGCGAAATGGCATCGTGGAAATGGAAGGCCAGTTCGACCTTCCCATCCTTGGTTGCTGGAAGACGCAGGTTTCGCTGCGTCGTGTTCGTCGGCAGCGTCCACTGCGTCAGCGGTTCGCCGTTGGCGGTGATATCGATACGCTGCGTGTGCCAGAACGGCTTTAGTTCCATTTCGAGCGTCGCTGCCTGATCCGGCGGCAAGCGCAGCAGCAGTCGCGATTCCGGCCCCACCGACCAGATGCCCTTGCCTTCGGGATTGAGCCAGCCGCAGCGCAGCACGGCCCTGGCCTCTTCGGCCAGCGCCTTTTCTTTGCCGAGCATCGAGATGCGCTGGTTGAACGCGATCTCGCCGCTCACCGGGTGCAGCCAGCACTCCGACGTGCGGTCGATGAACACCGCCTCGTAGCGGGCATCCACACGTGGAGACAGCGCCAGCCCCACCACGATGAGCTCGAAGGCGATCAGCGCGCCGATGGC
>DASWWF010000075.1:0-4959 GCA_036401035.1 Devosia sp. | reverse complement strand
CCGCGAGAAATCGCAAACGGGACAAAAAGTGCCGTATAGCCGGGGAAAATAGCGGCTATAGGCCGGTCCTAGCTCAAAAAAATCTGGGTGGAGGTCTATGCGGCCGGTGGACAAGCCGGGCCAGGCCAACGACGTCGAGGTGCTCTTGCCCGGTCCGGAGACGAATGGCAACAGCCGGCCGAAACGGATGGACTCCACCCGCGCGGCCGGACGTACAAAGCACAGGCGATATATTGCCCAAGTGCTAATGAAACGCAATCGTGTATGCAAGATTGGGTACTGGCGCCGTGAAAGAAGGAGCGGCCGGCATACCCCTCTCTGCTGCGACTAGGGCCGTGCCGGCCCAAGTCTCGCGTCTCCCCCTCAAGGGGGGAGAGGGCGCGTCATTGATGGATTCCCTCAGTCAGGACCCCCTCTCCCCTTGAGGAGAGAGGCGAGACTTAGGAGCAAGAGCGAGTTAGTCGCAGCAGAGAGGGGTTCGTCGACTGAGAGCCTAGCGCCGCTGCAGAATGTTCAGCGTGGTCTCGAGACTGGCCGCCACGGACTTCAGCGCCCGGGCCGTGTCGAGTATGCGAGAGTTGGCGGCGACTTCGGGAGGGAGGTCGCGGGTGGTTTCGACGAAGTGGCGCTGTTGCAGCGAGACGGCCGAGAACAGGGCCTCGGCTTCGGCGACGACGGTGGGTTCGTAGCCGCCGATGCTGCGCAGCTTGACGGCATAGGCGTGGAGACGGGCGGTCTGGGTCTGCCAGGGGCCGATGCGATCGTGGATCGGCGTCAGGGCGGCCAGCGCCTGGCGCTTGTGGGCAACCTCATCGCGCAAGGCGCGACGGCGTCGCGGGGCTTCCAGCATTTGTATCGCTCCCATTGTTCTTGTTCTGGAGAGCGCAGCTTGAGACCTCAGCCGGCGAGCTTCACTAACAAGGGTTAAGCTCAGCCTGACGGTGGGCCCGGCATGCCCGACCAGACGAGCCGCAATTTCTCATCGTCGCCCGGCACGTAAACGTCGGACCGGCGGCGCGGATCGCCAAAGGCCTGGGCGAGGTGCACAGCATTGTCGGCCGCCTCCTCGCGCGTTTCGAATGGGCCATAGGCCTTGCCCTCGCAGTCGACCCACCAGGCCGACGGAGTGCGGATGACAACAAACCAACACGACTGCATAGACTGCCCCGATCAAGGGGAAAAACTTTCGCGGAGCCGATCGGTTCCCATGGACCTTGGTCTGAACGACCTCTCCCGCACCCTCCAACAGGCACAAGCCGGACTCCGACAAAGGTCGAAGCCGTGGAGTCCCGGGCCCGCTTGACAGCGGCGGGATGGACTCAGTAGCGTTCTATATGTGGTACGGACGTTCCATATACGGAACAGCAGGAGGCGTACACGACATGTCCAATGACAGTCAGCCGGTGCTCGAGGCCCGGCACATCACGCGCCATTTCGGCGCGGTCGTGGCGTTGGCCGATGCGTCGCTGACGCTCAACAAGCGCGAAGTGCTGGGCCTTGTCGGCGACAATGGCGCGGGCAAGTCGACGCTCCTCAAAATCCTGTCGGGCGTGGTGTCACCGTCGAGCGGCGAGATCCTGATCGATGGCAAGCCGGTGAACCTCAAGCGCGCGCAGGACGCGATGGATGCCGGCATCGAGACCGTCTACCAGGACCTGGCGCTGGTCGACACGATGACCGCCTACCAGAACGTCTATCTCGGCCGCGAAGAGGTTTCCAAGAACCCGCTGGCGCGGCTCTTCAACCTCGTCGACGACCGGCAGATGCGGACCCGCGCCCGCGAGGTGCTGGAGTCGCTGCAGGTCAAGATCCCCTCGATCAACGTCACCGTCAAAGGCATGTCGGGCGGGCAGCGCCAGTGCCTCGCCATTGCGCGGGCTTTGCTCTGGGGCCGCCGCATCGTCATTCTCGACGAGCCGACCGCGGCGCTCGGCGTGCGTGAAACCGGGCAGGTGCTCGACGTGATCCGCAAGCTGCGCGAGCAGGACGTGAGCGTGATCATCGTCTCGCACAACATGCAGCAGCTGATGAGCGTGGCCGACCGCATCACCGTGATGCGGCTGGGGCGGTCAATCGCTACGCGCACGGTCAAGGATTCCAACGTCTCGGAAATCGTCGGGCTGATCACCGGCGCCATTCCGGGCGACGCACAAGCCGCGGAAGCGGCAAAGATACCGGCCTGAACCCCGAAAGCAGGCCGGCGGACTACCAGGACCCCTTTGGGAGGAGAACCAAGATGAAGTTGACTCACGCCTTCGCCGTGATGGCGCTGGCCATTCCGGCCGCGTTCGGCATCGCTTCGACGGTGCAGGCACAGGACACGTTCAAGCTGGGCATGGCCGTCGGCGGCAACCCGTGCTGCGACTGGATGAAGGCCCAGGGCGACGTCGCCCGCGCCCTCGCTGAAAAGGAGGGCTGGCAATACGTCGAGCTCTCCAACAACAACGACCCGGCGACCGCGCTCAAGAACGCGCAGATCTTCGTGCAGGAAGGCGTCGATGCCGTCATCCAGTTCAACGGCCAGCCGTCGTCGAACCCGGCCATCGCGCAGGTGCTCAAGGCCGCCAACATTCCCGTGGTGACCTATGACATCGCCGACCCCGGCATGTATTTCGTCGGCATCGACAATCTCGGCGCCGGCATTGCCGGTGGCGAGCAGTTGGGCAAGCTGATCAAGGAAAAGTGGGACTGCAATCCCGATCTCGTCATCTCGGCCGAAGGCGCTGCCGCCGGCATCGTCAACGAGTGGCGCACGGGCGGCATGCGCACCGGTTTGAAGAACATCTGCCCGGATATTCCGGCCGAGAAGTGGGTGAGCTTCGAGAGCCAGGGCGATGCCGCCGTGGGTCTGCCGGCTGCCCGCGACCTGCTCGCCGCCAATCCCGATGCCAAGAAGATGGCCGTGGTCGGTCTCAATGATGGTGGCGTGCTGTCGCTGATCAACGCCGCCGAACAGCTCGGCCGTGCCGACGAAGTGATGGGCTGGGGCCAGGACGGCGCCTTCATCACCGGCGACAACGTCAACCCGCACCTCGTCGGTTCGGTGTTCTACTTCCTCGAGGGCTATGCGGTTTACGCCATCAAGGATGTGATCAAGCCGATCGCAGAGGGCAATGTCCCGCCGCTCAAGGCGGATGCCGGCGACCCGGCCTCGAAGGTGCAGCCGTGCCCGGTTTCGGCCGAGCAGGCCAAGGCCGTGCCGGAGATGAACGAACGCATCGCGCAGCTTCTCGCCGCGCCGGCCGGTACGACGGAATACGAGCTGTTCTGCCCGAACAAGTAAGGCGCACACTCTCGTCCCCTCTCCCCGCTGGGGAGAGGGTCAGGGTGAGGCGTAGCCCCACGCTCTCCCGCGTGCTGGGCCCCTTCATCCGGCGCTTCGCGCCATCTTCTCCCCAGAGGGGCGAAGGGACCGACTGCAAGATCTGATTCCACTGGAACAACCGATGTCCCTCAACCAAGCCATTGATACCGCGCCGCCGGCCGTGCCGCTGAAGGTTCGCTTTGGTGGCTGGGGCACGGGCCTGATGCTGGCCGCGGTGTGGCTGGCGCTGATCGCCGCCACGACGCTCTATCGGGCCGACTTCTTCTCGCACCAGACGCTGCTGGCGGTGACCTTCACTATGGCCGTGGTCGGCGTGCTCGCCATCGGCCAGGGTCTCGTCGCCATATCGGGCGGCTTCATCGACCTCAGCCAGCCGGCGACGCTGATCACCGCGAGTCTCGTCGCCGTGCGGCTCTCGGAAGCCGGGTTGCCGCTGCCGCTGGTGATCCTCGGCGCCGTGCTCACCGGCATGATCTGCGGCGCGATCAACGCGACCATCATCGTCTTCGCCAAGCTCAATCCGGTGATCGTGACGCTGGCGACCAATTTCATCGGCCTGGCGGCGCTGTTCCTCGTGTTCCAACTCGCCGAAGTGCCACGCGGCAGCGATATCCACGCTTTCGGCCGCGCCAGTTTTCTCGGGCTGCCGGCGATCTGGTGGCCGATGCTGCTCCTCGTGCTGCTGGTCGGCTTCCTGTTGCCGCGGACCCGCTATGGCCGCCGCGCCATCGCCGTGGGCGGCAATCGCGCCGCAGCGAAGGCGCGCGGCATTTCGCTCAAGCTCACCCGCTTTGCCATCTTCATGGCGGCGGGCGGTTTCGTGGGCTTTGCCGCGGTGCTGTTCGCCGCGACCAGCGGACCGTTCAACCCGGGCTCGGGTAATGGCCTGCAGCTCAACATCATCGCCGCGGTGATCCTGGCGGGTATTTCGCTCAGTGGCGGGCGCGGCAATTTCTGGATGCTGCTGCTCTCGGTGGGCTTTCTCTCGACCGTGCCGACCTCGCTGGTATTCTTCGGGCTGAGTTCGGACACGCAGTCCATCTTCCAGGGTTTCATCCTCGTGATCGCCGTCGCCATTGACGGGTTCCGGGCGCGGAGGACGCCGTCATGACTATGTCGCGCGCGAATAGCGCCGCTGTGACCGATACGACCGCACCCTATGAAGTGCCGCACAATCCGTGGCGCGAGATGCTCACCGGATCGGTGTCGTCGATCCTCTTTACCGTCCTCGCCGTCGTAGCGGTGGGCTGGTTCTGGGTGGGGCCGAAGTTCCTGAGCTTTGGCAATATATCGATCATGGGCAGCTTCATGATCGTGCCATTGATCGTGGGCGCCTGCGCGGGCTTTGCGTTGCTGGCCGGCGTGGTCGATCTTTCCATCGGATCGATGGTGGGCTTCTCGTCGGCCTGCTTTGCGCTGCTGCTGACGCTGGGCTGGGACCCGGTCTCGGCCGGTGCGGTCACCCTAGTGCTCTGCCTCGTCTTCGGCGGCATCAACGCCATCGCCATTGTGGGCTTCGGGGCCGAGCCGATCGCGGCGACGCTGGGCATGCTGGTGGCGCTGCGCGGCATCGCCTGGGTGTTGGTGGGACCGTCGGGCTCCATCTTCGCGTTCCATCCGGAGCTCTTCGCCAT
>DASWWF010000074.1:0-5835 GCA_036401035.1 Devosia sp. | reverse complement strand
GCATAGACGATGCAGAAGAACACCACCGGCGAGATATAGGGCAGCGTGATGCGGAAGAACTGCCGCCAGGGCGGCGTGCCATCCATCAGCGCCGCCTCGACGATGTTCTTCGGAACGCCCTGCAGGGCGGCGATGAAGATGATCATGAAAAACCCGCAGTTCTTCCAGACGTCCATGATGACGATCGAGGTCATGGCGGTGGAACTGTCGGTGAGCCAGCGCACGCCGGGCAGGCCGACGAGGCGGAGGAAGTAGTTGATGACGCCGAGGTCGTCGCCGAAGAAATAGCTCCAGACGATGGAGACGAAGGCCGCCGCGATGATCACCGGCAGGAAGAAGGCGAGCCGGAAAAAGTAGAGCAGCCAACCCGGCATGGCGCGGTTGAGTGCGACCGCCAGGATCAGCCCGACCGACACGTTGAAGGTCACCGCAAAGAAGGTGAAGCGCAGCGTGTTCCAGAGGATTTCGAGCGAGCGCCGGTCGGTGAAGAAGCGGGTGAAGTTGTCGAGCCCCACCCAGCGCGAGCCGAGCATGGGGTCGTAATAGGCAAAGCTGAGGATCACGGTGAGGACCACCGGCGCCAGCAGGAAGGTGAGATAGAGCACCGAGGTGGGCAGCACGAAGAGCCAGCCGGTGCGCGCCTGCGCGCGGCGAAGGTCGGAGGTGCGGTGGATGGTGGCGGTCACGAGACGCCCCCTCCACCATGCTGCGCATGGTCCCCCTCCCCCGCGTTGCGGGTGAGGATCCGGAGAGATCGCGCCACAACTGATCCTCCCCCGCTGCGCTGGGGAGGATCAAGAGAGATCGTGCCACCTCTGATCCTCCCCCGTTTACGGGGGAGGGGGACCGCCGAAGGCGGTGGAGGGGGCGCTGGTGGATAGTGGTCATCGGTGTACCCGGCCCTCGTGGTTCGACAAGCTCACCATGAGGCCCTCAGAGAGATTGCGGTAGTCGTGTTGCGCTGCGCCCCCTCCACCAGCCTTCGGCTGGTCCCCCTCCCCCGCTGCGCAGGGGAGGATCAAGGAGAGATCGTGCCTCCTCTGATCCTCCCCCGTTTACGGGGGACGGGGACCGCGAAGGCGGTGGAGGGGGCGCAAGGATATTCATTCGGTGCCCGGACGGCCGGTGGCCGTCCGGGTCGGGGGGAACCGCTCCCTGAGCGGCGTCAGCCGCCCATCTGCTGCTTGAGGCGCGTGAAGCTCTCGTTCAGCTCGGCATCCGCCGCCTTGGTGCCGTCGGCGATCGACTCCTGGCCCGACATCATCGCCGTGTAGTGGCGGATGAAGATCTTTTCGACTTCCTGGAAATTGGCCGGCGAAGGCACGGGCGTGGTGAAGGGCAGCGTCTCGTAATAGAGGAAGGCGCTGGGCGGGAACGAGAGGAAGGCTTCGGTCGAAGCTGCCGACTTGCGGCCCGGGACGCCGCCGCCGCGTTCGCCCTGCTCGCGCTGGGTTTCTTCGGAGGTGAGCTCGAGCACCAGCGCCTGGGCCAGTTCGGCGTTGGGCGTCTGCTTGGCGATGGCATAGGCGCCGAAACCGATGATGGTGGCTTCCTTTTCCTTCATCGGCGGTACGGCGATGTCCATGTTGACGCCGTTCTTCTTGGCATTCTGGACGATCCACTGGCCGCGGTTGATCATCGCCACCTGGCCGGCCATGAACTGGTTGTCCATCATCTCGGCGCCCGGAATGGGCGAGACGCCGTCGACATGGATCAGGTCATGCAGGAACTGCAGCGTTTCGGCGACCTTGGGATCGAGCATGTTCGAGCCCGACCAGTCGGCAGTGAGGATGTTGGTGCCGTTCGAGAAGAACCAGGGCAGCACGAAGAAATTCTGGTTGGGCACTTCGTAGCCGAACTGGGTGACGGTGCCCGACGCGTCCTTGATGGTCAGCGCCTTGGCGGTCTCGCGGAACTGGTCCCAGGTCCAACCGCGGGCCGGATAGGCCAGACCTGCCTTGTCGAACAGGTCGCGGTTGTAGTTGATCATGATGTTGTTCCAGCCGATGGGGATGTAGTTGATCTCCCCCTTGTAGGAACCCTGCTCGAAGAGGCTCGGCGCGAAGTCCGAGAAGCCGGTATTGGCGGCGACGAAATCGTTGAGGTTGGCAAAGAGGCCGCGCGACGAGAACGCCTGGAAGGTTTCGATGGCAGTGCCGTAGACGTCGGCCTGGCTGCCCGAGGTGAACTGGCCGAGCACCTTGGTGACATAGTCGCCCCAGCCGGTCGAGATCGGGTCGATGGAGACTTCCACCGTCACGTTCGGGTACTTCTGGTTGAAGCGGGCGATGGCGCTGTTGATGCCGGCAAGTTCGGCGTCGCCACCGAAGGCCTGGACGCGCAGCGTCGCGGTGGCGTCGGACTGGGCCCCTGCCCGGCCGAGACCGAGCGACGTGCCGGCGGCGAAGGCGGCGGACGACAGCAGCATGCTGCGCCGTGAAAGCTTGAACATCGTATTTCCTCCCTTTTGCGCTCGTTCGGGCGCGCTTTTGTCTTTGCACTCGCAGGAGTGCGCTTCCGCACTCGTTCAGATGACGTTCATCGATACGCCGGATTTCCGGTCGAAACGTTTCGACCATTTCTCCGAAGTCTGCGCCGGTTGGGCTCCCTGGCCACGCCGTCGCACCGGATTTGCCTGCTCGAAACGTTTCGTATAATGCAAATCCGATCGGGCTTGGCAAGTGCCGGCCCCAACTTTTCACGAGGTGAGCTTGGCGACCATCAAGGATGTGGCGAGGCGGGCGGGCGTGGCGATCTCGACGGCATCGGCGGCGCTCAACCGTTCTGCACCGGTCAGCGAGGATGTCATCGCCAAGGTCGCCGAGGCCGTGCGCGAGCTCGGCTATGTGCCGCATGGCGCTGCCCAGAGCCTGCGCAGCGGTCAGTCGCGGCTCATCGGCCTGATCGTTCCCAACATCACCAATCCGCATTTTTCAGCCGTGGCGCGGATCATCGAGAATGTCTGCCTGAGCGCCGGCTACCTCTCGATGGTGTTTTCCACCGGCCAGGATTCCGAGCGTGAAGACCATATCCTGCGCATGCTCCGCCAGCAGCGCGTGGCCGGTCTGGTCATCATTCCGACCCGGTCGGACAGCGAGCACGGGCGGCGCCTCATGGCCGATATCCACGTCCCGACGGTGCTGCTCGACATGCTGGTGGAGGGGCTCGCCTTTGACGTCGTCAAGCTCGACAATGTCGCGGCGACCCGGCTGGCCACCGAGCATCTCATCGCGCTGGGGCACCGCCGCATTGCCGTGCTCACCGGTATTGCTGGGCTCATCACCAGCACCGATCGTCTGGAGGGCTACCTGGGCGCCTGCCGCCGGGCCGGCCTGCCGATCGAGGCGCGCCTGCAGCTCAAGGGCGACTACGAGCAGGAGATCGCTGCGCGCAGCGTCATGGAAATCATGCGCCAACCGGACCCACCCACGGCGGTGGTGTCGTTCTCGAACATGATGACGCTGGGCGCATTGCACGCCTTGCGCGCGCTCGGAATCGACTGCCCGCGGGAAATTTCCATAGTCGGGATCGACGATTTCGATTTCGCCGACCTTCTCGACCCGCCCCTGACGGTGGTCAGGGTGCCGCTGGCACCGATGGCGGAGCGGTCCATCGGCATCCTGCTCGAGATGATCGGCATGAAGCGGCCTGCCCGGGGCACCGTGGAGATCTTTCAGCCCGAGCTGATCGCAAGAGCGTCGACACGCGCGGTCACGGCCTAGCCGCCCACCGGACCCAAGCCCCCGCTCGACAAGCAAAAACCCCGGCCTCGCGAGAGACCGGGGGTTTGCTGTTGGTCGGAGTAGAGTGATTCGAACACTCGACCCCCTGCTCCCGAAGCAGGTGCGCTACCAGGCTGCGCTATACTCCGTCAGGTGTCCGGAACCGTGCCGGACGGCGGCTATATAGCCGTGCCAGCCCTCGGGTTCAAGCCAGTATTCGTGGGGCCCGCCGGTGATTGCACGGTCCCGCCAAACCGTGTACCAACCGCGCCGTTGGGGCGTCGCCAAGTGGTAAGGCAGCGGTTTTTGGTACCGCCATTCCTAGGTTCGAATCCTAGCGCCCCAGCCAGATTTCCTCGGTATTGCTGAAACAGAACGGCCGGTGATCGCGAAATCGCCGGCCGGATGAATGATCTATGAACGACGTTTTAGCGGCGGCGGAGGACCGAAAGGGCGCCGGCGACGGTCAAGGCGGCGAAAGCCATCTTGAGGATGTCCCAGAGGATGAAGGGCTGGACGGCGCCGTTCCAGGCGACGGTCAGCAGGTCACCCGAGGCGAGCCACTTGGGCAGCTCGCCGCCGGCGCCCAGGATCATGTTGGCGACGACCATCAGCCAGGCAAAGCCGAAGGCAAACGAGACCGCGTCGGCGGCGAGGAAGCCGAGCGCCATCGGCAGGATGCGGCCCTTGGCCTTTTCGGCGACGAGGCCAGCGATGAAAGCCATCGGCAGCCAGCCGACGATAAAGCCGAAGCTCGGGGAGAAGATGTAGCCGATGCCGCCGCCGGTCGAGAACACCGGCAGGCCGGCAAGGCCCTCGGCGATGTAGAGGGCTACGGTGGCGACGCCGAGGCGCCAGCCGAGAGCGCCGCCGATGATGGCGACGACCATCGACTGCAGCGTGATGTGGACCGGCCAGACCGGCACCTGAATCTTGGCGGCGACGGTCAGAGCAATCGTGCCGAGAATGACGGCGCCGATCTGGGTGGCGAGCCGCGTGCCGCGGGCGGCGGGAAGCAGCGCGCCCAGAACGGTGTTCGGAGTGGTCAAAGTCTCGGCCATTGATGTACCCTTTTAGGACGGACGAAATGTCGCCCGAGTTCTAGCCCCCCGCCCTACGGAGCGCAATGGCCGCCCCTGCCCCGACTTTGGTCTTCGACACCGGATTTGTCCCGGAAACCGGGCGGCTGGTGGAGGTCGCGGCCGGTGTGGCGCGGGTCACGGCGCCCAATGCCGGACCCTATACGTTCACCGGGACCAACACGTTCCTGCTCGGAACCGAGCGGCTGGCGGTGGTCGATCCGGGGCCGGACGATGACGCGCATCTCCGCGCGCTGCTGGCGGCGATCGGGGAGCGGCCGGTCGAGGCGATTCTTCTCACCCACACGCATAAAGACCATTCCGGGCTGGCGCGAAGACTCAAGGCGGCGACGGGGGCGCCGGTGTGGTTCGAGGGGCGGCATCGGCTGAGCCGGAAGGCGCGACTGTTCGAACTCAACGGGGTCGCCGGATCGAGCGATTTCCGGCTGGTTCCGGACCGAGTGCTGGCTGATGGCGAGCGGGTCGAGGTGGCGGGCATGGTGCTCGAGGTGGTGGCGACGCCGGGGCATTGCCGCAATCACCTGGCGTTCGGGATTGCTGGCACCGACCTGCTGCTCTCGGGCGACCATGTGATGGGGTGGAACTCGACGCTGGTCTCGGTGCCGGACGGGTCGATGGCGGATTATCTGGGCTCGCTGCGTAAGGCGATCGGGCTGCCCTACCGGCGCTATCTGCCGGCGCATGGCGGGCCGATCGCCGATGGCGCGGACTATGCGGCGGCGCTGCTGGCGCACCGGGAGGCGCGGAATGCTCAGGTGGTGGCGGCGGTCGAGGCCGGGGCGCAGCGGCTGGGGGAGTTGCGGCGGGTGATCTATCCGGGGCTGAGCCCGCAACTGGTGCCGGCGGCACTGATGGTGCTCAAGGCGCATGTGGAGTTTTTGGAGGGGATTTCGGCCATCCGCGTGCAGCGGGGGGTGCTGGGGATGAGGTTGGGAATCATGTGAGCAGTCTGGTCTCCCCCCTTTGCAGGAGGGGACAGGGGCGCGCAGCGTCCAGTAACGTTGGGGATGTGC
>DASWWF010000073.1:0-2730 GCA_036401035.1 Devosia sp. | reverse complement strand
GTTGAGCAGGCTGGCAATGGTGAACTCGCCGATGACGATGGCGAGCGTCAGGAACGCGCCCGACAGCACCGCCACGATGATGTTGGGGAAGATCACCTGGGTGATGATCGTCCACTGGTTGGCGCCGAGAATGTTCGCCGCCTCGGTCAGCGTCTGCACATCGATGGTGCGCAGGCCCGTATCGATGGCGCGGTACATATAGGGCAGGCCGAGCGCCACATAGGCGAAGGTCAGCAGCACCGCGGTGCCGAAGTTCGAATTGGTCAGCGGCAGGATCGAGCTCGAATTGTAGAGCCGGATATAGCCGAAGACCAGCACGATGGCCGGGATGATCAGCGGCAAGAGCGTGATGAACTCGACGATCGGCCGCAGTCTGGGTGCGCGCAGGCGGATGTAGTAGGCGGCCGGCACGACGATGAAGAGCCCGATCAGCACCGTGCACGCGCCGATCAGCAGCGAATAGCCAAAAGTCTGCTGGAAGCGTGGGTCGTTGAAGACATTGGCATAGGCGTCGAGCGTGTAGCCGCCTTTCCGGATCTTCAGCGAGAAGTCGATGGTGGCGATCAGCGGCACCAGGAAATAGAGCGCACCGATGCCGAAGGTGATCCAGGCCCAGGGTTTGCCCCTCACTTGAGCCACCGTTCGGCGCGGGCGCGGACCACGAGGTAGATGATGTTGGTCAGCGCGCAGATGATGATCATGCCCACCGCCAGCGCGGCGCCGAGGCCGCGGTCGCCGAGCACGTCGCCACGGATCTGCGCAAAGAGCAGGATCGGCACGATGTTGAAGGCCGAGGTCGAGAGCGCATAGGCGGTAGCGATGGCGCCGAAGGCATTGGCAAAGAGCAGGCTCAGCGTACCGAGCAGGTTCGGCCACAGCACCGGAATGCCGACATAGCGCCAGAACTGCCAGTTACTGGCGCCCAGCGTCGCCGCCGCCTCGTTCCACTCCTTCTTCAGGCCATGGATGGCCGGCGCGATGATCAGGATCATCAGCGGGATCTGGAAGTAGAGATAGACCAGCGTGATGCCCCAGAAGCTGAGGAGATCGAAGCCGCCGCGGACATAGATGTTGATGCCCAGCGCCTTCAAGATCAGCGTAACGAGGCCCAACCGGCCGAGCGTGGCGAGGAAGGCGAAGGCCAGCGGGATGCCGGCAAAATTGCTGGCGACGCCCGAAAAGGTCATCACCGCGTTGCCGATCCAGCCCGGCAGGCGGCCGCGGATGATGGCGAGCGCGATGAACAGGCCGACGAACGCGCCGATCAGCGCCGAGGCGGCCGAGAGGCGGATCGAATACCAGAACGAACTGGCGATCTTGGGCTCGAACAATCCTGCGAGGTTGGCGAGCGTGAAACTGCCGTCCTCGGCCTGGAAGGCCTGGATGAACAGGTAGCTCAGCGGCAGCAGCAGGAAGAGGATCGCGAAGATCACGAAGGGCAGCAACGCCAGCATGTCGGCGAGGCGCATGCCCCTTAGGAAGACGAAGGGTGACGGCCCTGTGGCGACAACCGACCCGGCGTGAGCCGGGCCGGTCGTCTTGTCGGCGGTCTCGCCAATCGAAGCCATATCTACAGCTCGATCAGGCGATTACTGGACGTTGGCGCCCACGACGCTGTCCCACTCGGCAGCGATCTGCTTTTTGGCAGCGTCCTGCTCGGCGAGCGAGGGGAACACGGCCTTGGCGTAGTTCTCGGCCGCCGGCAGCTTGTCGAGCAGGTCCTGCGGGACCTTGCCGGCAGCGGCGAGGGCGTTGAAGCGGATCGGGTGGCAGTAGCCGGCGAGCCAGCCGAGCTGACCTTCGTCCGAATAGAGATATTCCATCCAGAGCTTGGCGGCGTTCGGGTGCGGCGCGAAGGCGCTGATGGCCTGGATGTAGACGCCGGCGATCACCGAGTCGGAGGGGACGACGATGTCCATTTCCGGGTTGCCGGCGAAACCGTCGCGCATGGCGAGCAGGTTGTAGTCCCAGTTCATCACGATCGTGGCCGTGCCCTGGGCGAGAACCGAGGCTTCGGCATCGACCGGGACGAAGTTGCCCGCTTCGTTGAGCTTCTTGAAGAAGTCGAGGCCGGCAGCGGCAGCGCCGGCGGCATCGGCGCCGGTCGAAAGGCCCGCGGCGTAGACCGACATGATGGCGTTGTTGGAGGTGCGCGGATCGCCGGCGAAGGCTACGGAGTTGGCATATTCCGGCTTGTGCAGGTCGGCCCAGCTCTGCGGCGAGGCTTCGGTCATCACGGTCTTGTTGATGCCGAACGAGAGCACGCCGTAATAGTCGCCGTACCAGAAGCCGTCGGCGTCCTTGGCGTCGGCCGGGATTTCGTCCCAGGTCGAGACCTTGTAGGGCTGCAGGAGGCCTTCTTCCTTGGCGGCCGGGCCGAAGCTCAGGCCGACGTCGATCACGTCGGGCGCCCGCGGGCCGGTATTGCCCTTGTTGGCGCGGATGGCTTCGAGCTCGTCGGCCGAACCGGCGTCGGGGTTGAGTTCGTTGACGGTGATGCCCGGATACTTGGCCTTGAAGGCCTCGATCACCGCGCCATAGCCGCACCAGGTGTGGGGCAGGGCGATGGTGGTCAGCTGGCCCTCGGCCTTGGCCGCTTCATAAAGGGCGGTGAGGTCGGCCTGCGCCATCGCCATGGTCGAAGCAAACATGGCAACGACCGAAACCGAGGCCGCAAACGCGTTCTTCCTGATCATTCTGCGTCTCCCTGAAAGGTGGCTTGTTCATTGA
>DASWWF010000072.1:0-6542 GCA_036401035.1 Devosia sp. | reverse complement strand
GGCCGGCGGCTTTGAGCCCCGCAACGAGGCACGCATGGATGGCGCGCGACGAGTGCGCGCTGTCCGAACCGCCGCGCAGGATCACCGCATTGCCCGATTTCAGCGTCAACGCCCCGGCATCCGCCGTCACGTTCGGACGGCTCTCGAAGATCACGCCGATGACGCCGAGCGGCGTGCGCACGCGCGAAATGGTCATGCCGTTGGGCCGGGTCCATTCGGCGATCACCTGACCGACCGGATCGGGAAGCTCGGCGATGGTCCGCAGCCCGTCGATCATGCCGTCGATGCGCTTGTCGTTGAGCTGCAGCCGGTCGAGGAAGGCTTTGGAGATGCCCTTCTTTTCAGCCGCCTGCATGTCGAGCGCATTGGCTTCGAGGATTTCGCGGCGGGCCTTGTCCATGGCGCCGGCGGCGCCGAGCAGCGCCTGCCGCTTCTTGTCGGCCGGGGTGAAGGCCAGCACCGCTGCCGCTGCCTTGGCCTTGCGGCCGATATCGGCCATCAGCGCGGGAAGGGTCAGGATTTCGGCGGTGCTCATCAGACCTTGGCCTCCAGGCCCATCAGGACGACCATATTGTCGCGATGCACCAGCTCGGTGCGGGTATCATGCCCGAGAATCTGCTCGATGCGAGCCGAATTCTTGCCCTTGACCGCCTCCGCATCGTCGCGGCTCAGCCCGGCGAGACCGCGGGCGATCTCGCGCCCGTCGGGGTCGAGAATGGCGATGGCGTCGCCGCGCTCGAACGCGCCCTTGACCTTGGTGACCCCGATCGGCAGCAGGCTCTTGCCGCTCAGCAGCGCGCGCGCCGCGCCGGCATCGACCGTCACCGAGCCGGCGACATCGAGCGTGCCCATGATCCAGCGTTTGCGCGCCTGCGCCCGCGACTCGGCCGGCGCGAACAGCGTATGCCGCGTGCCCTCCATCAGCGCCTTCAGCGGATGGTTCTCGGTGCCCTTGGCGATGATCATGGCGGTGCCGGCCAGGGTCGCGATCTTGCCGGCCTCGACCTTGGTGGTCATGCCGCCACGCGAGAGGTGGCTCGCCGCGCCGCCCGCCATGGCCTCGATGTCGGGTGTGATCGCTGCCACATGGGGCAGGTGGGTGGCGTCGGGGTTCTTGCCGGGCGGAGCGGTGTAGAGGCCGTCGATGTCGGATAGCAGGATCAGGCAGTCGGCCTCGATCATGGTCGCCACGCGGGCCGAGAGCCGGTCATTGTCGCCATAGCGGATTTCCGCCGTCGCCACCGAGTCGTTCTCGTTGATGATCGGCACCGCACCCAGCCCCAGCAGCGTCGCGATCGTCGTCCGCGCATTGAGGAAATAGCGCCGCTCTTCGGTGATGTTCGGCGTCAGCAGGATCTGCCCGGTGACGATGCCGTGCTCGCCCAGCACATCGGCCCAGGCCTGGCTCAGCGCGATCTGGCCGGCGCTGGCGGCCGCCTGGCTCTGGTCGAGCGGCAGGCTCACCGCCGCCAGCCCCAGCAACCGCCGGCCCAGCGAAATGGCGCCCGACGAGACGATCACCACCGAACAGCCCAACTTGCGCAGCTCGGCGATGTCGGCGGCGATCGAGCGGAGCCATTCGGCGCGGAGCTTGCCGGTCTTGCCGTCGACCAGCAGAGCCGAACCGATCTTGATCGTGAGGCGCCGGTAGGGCGCGAGGGCGTTGGCCATGTTACGGGACCCAGGTCGGCTCGATCTTGCGGCGCTCCGCTTCGGCGATGGCGGCCTTTTCGGCGTCCATATAGGCGAGCACGCGATAGAGCACCTGGTCGACGCCCTGGCCGGTGACGCCCGACGTGGTCAGCACCTCGGCCTTGCTGGCCTTCTTGAGGACCTTGACCTTCTCCTTGATCGTCTCCTCGTCGAGGGCGTCGATCTTGTTGAGCACCAGGATTTCCGGCTTCTCGGCCAGTTCCTCGGCGTACGAGCTCAGCTCGTTGCGGATGGTCTTGTAGGCCAGCTTCACGTCGTCCTGGGTGCCGTCGATCAGGTGGATCAGCGTGGCGCAGCGCTCGACATGGCCGAGGAACCGGTCGCCGAGGCCGGCGCCCTCATTGGCGCCCTCGATCAACCCGGGAATGTCGGCCAGCACGAAATCGCGCTCGCCGATCGAGACGACGCCCAGATTGGGGTGTAGCGTGGTGAAGGGATAGTCGGCGATCTTGGGCTTGGCGGCCGAGACGGCGGCAAGGAAGGTCGATTTGCCGGCATTGGGCAGGCCGACAAGGCCGGCGTCGGCGATCAGCTTCAGCCGCAGCCAGATCCACTTCTCCGTCCCGGGCAGGCCCGGATTGGCGTGGCGCGGCGCCTGGTTGGCCGAGGTCTTGAAATGGGCGTTGCCGAAGCCGCCATTGCCGCCCGACACCAGCACGATCTCCTGGCCGACTTCGGTGAAGTCGGCGATCAGCGTCTCGTTGTCCTCCTCGAAGATCTGGGTGCCGACCGGCACCTTGAGGATGATGTCGGCGCCCTTGGCGCCGTGCCGGTCCTTGCCCATGCCGTGCGTGCCGGTCGAGGCCTTGAAGTGCTGCTGGTAGCGGTAGTCGATCAGCGTATTGAGCCCGTCGACGCATTTGACCACGACGTCGCCGCCGCGGCCGCCATTGCCGCCATTGGGGCCGCCGAACTCGAGAAACTTCTCGCGCCGGAACGACACCGCACCGCCGCCGCCGTCACCGGAGCGTATAAAGACCTTGGCCTGGTCGAGAAATTTCATGTCGTTCGGATGCCTGTTGTTATCGCGATACTAACGCCAATGGGGCAGATCGCCTATGGCGACTGCCGCTGAGCCCAGACGTCGCGCGTCAATTCGGTGTCGATATGGCGCACCTCTTCGCCGCGCGCAAGGCAGAGCCGGTAAGTGGTGCCGGTTTCGGTAAAGCCGAGCTTCTTCTGGATGGCCAGCGAAGCCTTGTTGAAGGCGAATACGCCCGAGGCGATCGAGGGCGCCGGCGTGACGTCGAAATACCAGCTCAGCGCCGCCGCGCAGGCCTCGGTCATGAAGCCGCGGTTCCAGTAGGGCTCGCCCAGCCAGTAGCCGATCACCGTGCCCTGCTCGTCGGTGTGAAAGCCGACATGGCCGATCAGGCCCTCGCCCTCCAGATCAATGGTGAAGCCGGTTTCGGCGGCCGGCCGGTCCGGCCGCCAGGTGCGCAGCCAGGCCTTGGCGTCGGCCAGCCGATAGGGATAGGGCACCCGGCTGAGGTTGCCGGCGACGCCGAAATTGTTGAGGTAGAGCGCCAGCCGCTCGGCATCGCTGAGCTTGGGCTGCCGCAGCGTCAGCCGCCGGGTCTTGAGGATCACATCCACTTGGGCTGCTCCAGCCGGAGCATGGTGGTGGGTCGGCCGCGGCCGGCCGGGTCGGGCCCTTCGCCAAGCCGGACGAAGCCGGCTTTCTCCAGCACATTGAGCGAGGCGAGATTGCTGGTCATGGCCCGCGCCTGGATCTGGGGATACTGACGCGTGGCGAAGGCGGCTTCGAGCAGGCCCTTGACCGCCTCGGACATCAGGCCCTTGCCCCAGAACGGCTCGCCAAGCCAGTAGCCCAGTTCGGGCAACTCGCCCTCCTTGAAGGAAAAGCCGACCACACCGGCAAAGTGGTCGTCGAAGATGATCGCATAGGGCCGCTCGTCTGGCCTCTGGGCGATGATCTCGACGAAGCCGATGCCATCGGCGCGCGTATAGGGCGAGGGCAGGCGGGACAGCACCGCGGCGATCTTGGGATTGTCGGCCAGCTTGACCAGTTCGGGCACATCGCCACGGATCGGGGCGCGCAGCACGAGCCGCGGCGTCACGATCTTGACTGGCAGCATGTCGCGCTGTCGCCGGGCGGAAAGAGCATGGGTGGCAGCCTCCAGGGCCCGCTTCTCGGCGGCCATGGAGGCTGCGGACCTCCGTACGGGGAAGACGGGCTCCTCGACGATCTGCTTTTTCATTTTCAGGCAATCCTCAGAAGGGTATCGGCCGCAGGGGTGCGGGTTTCGGTCCAGACGATCACTTCACCATCGCGCAGGGCGCGGTAGCGCATGCCGCGGCTGCACATGTGGCGCACGGCGCGCTCGGCAGCGGCGCTTTCGGGATGGGGCGAACGGAAATGCGGCACGATCGAATAATCGATCAGTCCCAGACCATCCCAAGTCGGCTCGGCCTCGTAGCCGGCCGGCACCTCGGCGGGATCGTCGATGAGCTCAATGCCCCGCAGCGTCGGCGCAGCCACCACTGCGCCGGCCGAGAAACCGCCATAGACGATCTCGTCCTTGTCCAGCATGTCGACGATCACATCGTCGAAACCCGACTGCTTCATGGCGCGGCGAAGCACGAAGGCGTTGCCGCCCATTATCCAGACGAGGTCGAAGGCAGTCAAACGCGCGCGCAGGGCCTCCGCCTGGCCGAAATAGCGCCGGAGGTCGAGTTCCTCGGTCTCGAGCCCGAGCGCGCGCAGCTCGACATGCGGGTTATAGACCTCGTCGCGGTAGATGGCCCGCGCGGTGGCCGAGATATTGTCGAGCGCGTTGGAGATGATCGCGGTGCGCTTGCCCGAGCCCAGCAAGGCCAGCAGCGACCCCGCCCGGTCGCCGATCCGATAGGAAGAAAGATACAGTCTCATTTTCAGCCGCCCTCACAGCGAAAAAGAAGAAGGGGAACCGGATTCCGGCTCCCCTTGGAACTTCTTGGCGCTGTGGCTGGTGGTCTGCCTTGCCGGGGAGCTGGTCTCCGGCAGGGTTGAGATACCTTACCGGGTTATTCTGCGGCTTCCTGTGCCGGCATAACCGACACGAAGACTTTGGCGTTAGCTCGGGTTTTGAAGGTCACGGTGCCGCCGACGGTGGCGTAGATCGTGTGGTCAATACCGATGCCGACACCCGTGCCCGGATGCCACTTGGTGCCGCGCTGGCGGATGATGATGTTGCCCGGAATCACGGCTTCGCCGCCGAACTTCTTGACGCCAAGGCGTCGGCCAGCCGTGTCACGACCGTTGCGGGACGAACCGCCTGCTTTCTTATGTGCCATCGGTTGTGCTCCTTATTCCTTGTCGGCCTTGGGCGCGGCCTTCTTGGCAGCAGCCTTCTTGGCAGTAGCTTTGTCGTCTGCAGCGGCTTCCTGGTCGACCTTGGCGCGCGGCGGCTTGCCGGCGACCAGATCCTTGGCCTGTGCAACCCATTCCTCGCGCTCGATGCGACCGTGGAAGTCCAGCTTCTCGTCGAACTCGGCGACGTCGGCCTTCTTCCAGGCGGCGATCTGCTTGAGGCTGGTGATGCCAGCGTCCTGCAGCTTCTTCTCGAGAGCCGGGCCGACGCCACCGATGAGCTTGAGGTCATCGGTGAATTCGACGGCGGCCTTGGCGGCCTTCGGCTTGGCCGCGGCCTTGGCGGGCGCGGCATCGTCGGCCGGAGCAGCGTTCTTGGCAGCCTTCGGCTTGGCGGCAGCGGCGGTCTTGGCAGCCGGCTTGGCGGCCGGAGCAGCCTTGGCGGCGGCAGTCTTACCGGTCACCGACTGGGCAGCGGCAGCTTCCGCACGGGCGGCAGCGCGCTTGGCGGCAATCTCGTCGACCTTGGTCGTCGGCTTGGCGCCACCGGTCAGGATCTCGGTGATCCGCACGGTGGAATAGAGCTGGCGGTGGCCGTTACGGCGATCGAAGTGGAGGCGACGGTGCTTCTTGAGAATGATGACCGTGCGTTCCTTCTCGGTGGCAATGAAATTGCCAGCCACCAGGGCGCCTTCGACCAGCGGGGCGCCAACGGTCACGTTGTCGCCTTCGCCGACCATCAGCACCTGGTCGAACGTCACCACGTCACCAGCCGAAGCCTCGAGCTTTTCGATCTTGATCACGTCATTGGCGGCAACCTTGTACTGCTTGCCACCGGTTTTGATCACTGCAAACGTCATAGTCCTTCCGAGGTGATGTCCCCGGATCCCTTGTTGTCGCGCCCTGTGGCGCCGCAGGCACTGCCTCTCCTGCGGACTTCCGTTCGTCGGCTGACAACACGTCAGCGGCGGCCTCGGACAGCGGTTTCAACCAAACCAAAAGAGCGCGCAGGTTTCCCCAGCGCGCAATTGGCCGCCTTATCGTGGGAAAAGCCGCCGGAGTCAAGCGATCTGCACTGTGCCTCAGGCGGGTGTCCTCCACCGCTTGCGAAGGCCCTTCAGGCCGACTTGCCAGTCGGCACATCCCGTCCCACCCACCAGCTGTCATCCCGGGCCTGACCCGGGACACATCTCACCTCCACTCGGACGGGTGCGTGGGTCCCTGCTTTGCGCAGGGATGACAATCGAGGTCGGGGATGGGCCACGACACACACCCTGCCATCACACGATGAACGTTCATGGTCCGCACCGATGCTCAGCGTAGGATTTCTCCATCCACCACGACAGATCTTTCGGTCAGGTTCGCGTCATCCGTCGTTCATAAATTCCGCAATCGGTTCAGACCCTTGTCAGAAATCTCGCCCAACTTATCCCCGCGCTGACCAGCCGCGATAGAATCTCCCCATCGCCGCACCACAAGCGAGGTTGCAAACGAGCAATTGGTGCAGCGAGGCTGG
>DASWWF010000071.1:0-7237 GCA_036401035.1 Devosia sp. | reverse complement strand
CACCTACTGGCTGATGATCATCGGCACGCTGGCGCTGACCGGCGTCGGCATCCCGGGCACGCCGCTTGGTTTTGCTGGCTTCTTCTCCAAGGACGGTATCATCGAAGTGGCCTATGCGGTGGGTGGCAATGCCGGCACCTTCGCCTTCTGGCTGCTGGTGATCGCCGCCATGTTCACGAGCTTCTACTCGTGGCGCCTCATCCACCTGACCTTCCACGGCAAGCCGCGTAGCGCCAGCCACGCTGCCCATGCCCATGAAGATCACGACCACAATACTCATCATGAGCCCGACGCGGCGCATGCGGATGATCACGGTCACGGCCACCATGGCAGTGCCTATGACAATGCGCATGAGAGCCCCAAGGTCATGCTGATCCCGCTATATATCCTGGGCGTGGGTGCGGTGCTCGCGGGTGTGGTGTTCGTCGACCTGTTCTTCGGCCATGCCGAGCATGTCGAGCATTTCTTCCAGGGCTCGGTGGTCGTCTCCGAGGCCATGCTCGAGGCCGCCCACGGCGTGCCGCTCTGGGTCAAGTGGTCGGCCACGGTCGCCATGGTGCTCGGCTTTGTTGCCGCCTGGTGGATGTATATCCGCGATCCGGCCATGCCCGGCCGCATCGCCGCGACCAATCCGGGGCTCTACAAGTTCCTGCTCAACAAGTGGTACTTCGACGAGCTCTATGACCGCATCTTCGTCAAGCCCGCGCTCTGGCTCGGCCGCGCGCTCTGGAAGGGCTTTGACGACTGGTTGGTCGACCAGACCATCACCGAGGGCCTCGGCAATCGCGTCAAGGACGTGACCGCCCGCGTGGTGAAGCTGCAGTCCGGCTATCTCTATCACTACGCATTCGCGATGCTCATCGGCATTGCCGCGCTGCTCACCTGGGCCATCGCGGCTGGGGGACTTCTGGGATGAATCTGAGCGCCAACCTACTGACCGTCATCACCTTTCTGCCGACGGTCGGCGCATTGCTGCTGCTGTTCGTTCCGGGCCGGAGCGAAAACGTGGTCCGCTGGATCGCGCTGCTGACGACGCTTGCGACCATGGTCCTGAGCTTTGTGCTCTGGGCCCAGTTCGATGCCAGCCAGCCGGGCTTCCAGTTCGTCGAGAACTTCCCCTGGATCGGTGAATCGATCGGCTGGCGCATGGGCGTGGACGGCATTTCCATGCTGTTCATCCCGCTCACCGCCTTCCTGATGCCGGCCGTGGTCATCGCCGCATGGGGTTCGGTGGACAAGCGCGTGAAGGAATACATGATCGTATTCCTCATCCTCGAAACCTTCATGATCGGCGCCTTCGCGACGCTCGACCTCGCCATCTTCTATGTCTTCTTCGAAGGCACCCTGATCCCGATGTTCCTGATCATCGGCATCTGGGGCGGGGCGCGGCGCATCCAGGCGACCTACAAGTTCTTCTTCTACAGCTTCACCGGCACCGTGCTGATGCTGCTGGCGATCATGTTCATGTTCTGGCAGGCGGGCACGCTCGATATCCGCGAGCTGCTGCAGTTCAAGTTCTCGCCCGAAGTGCAGTTCTGGCTGTGGATCGGCTTCTTCGCCTCGTTTGCCGTCAAGATGCCGATGTGGCCGTTCCACCGCTGGCTGCCGGAAGCGCACGTCGAGGCGCCCACGGGCGGCTCGGTGATCCTGGCCGCGATCCTCCTCAAGCTTGGCGGCTACGGCTTCATCCGCTTCTCGATCTCGATGTTCCCGGAAGCCTCGGAGTTCTTCGCTCCGTTCATCTGGACGCTCTCGATCGGCGCCATCATCTTCACGTCGCTCATTGCCCTCGTGCAGACCGACATCAAGAAGCTGATCGCCTATTCGTCGGTGGCGCACATGGGCTTTGTGACCATGGGCATCTTCGCCGGCAACGTCATGGGCATCCAGGGCGCCATCTTCCAGATGGTCTCGCACGGCATCGTCTCGGGCGCGCTCTTCCTCTGCGTCGGAGTCGTCTACGACCGCATGCATACCCGCGATATCGAGGCCTATGGCGGCCTCGTCTCGCGCATGCCGGCCTACGCCGTCGTGTTCATGGTCTTCACCATGGCCAATGTGGGCCTGCCGGGCACCTCGGGCTTCGTCGGTGAATTCCTCACCATGATCGCCGTGTTCCAGGTCAACACCTGGGTCGCCTTCTTCGCGGCCTTCGGCGTCATCCTCTCGGCCGCCTATGCGCTCTGGCTCTATCGCCGGGTGGTGTTCGGGGCGCTGACCAAGGACTCGCTGAAAGCAATCCTCGATCTCGATCGCCGCGAGATGATCGTGCTGATCCCGCTGGTCGTGCTCACCATCCTTTTCGGCTTCTACCCCGCGCCGATCCTCGATGCGACTGCTGCATCGGTGCAACTGGTCGCGGACAACTTTGCCAATGCCATCGGCTCCGCGCCGGTAGCAGTGGCGGCGCACTAGGAGGCGTCTCGTGATTTCTGATATTTCGAGCTTCGCCTCTCTGGCCCCGATCTATCCCGAGCTGATGCTCGCGATCGGCGCTGTGGTGCTGCTGCTCCTGGGCGTCTTCATGAAGAACGGCCGCTCGCCGGCCATTGCCGTGCTGGCGGTGATCCTGCTCGTCATCGTCGGTGGCGGACTGGTCTTTTCGAACACCGAGGGGATCATCTTCAACGGCGGCTTCATCAACGACGCCTTTGCGCGCTTCATGAAGCTGCTCGTGGTGGGCGGTTCGGCCTTCACGCTGCTGATCGCCTTCCCGAGCGCCAAGGACCACAATATCAACCAGTTCGAGTACGCCGTGCTCGTGCTGCTGGCGACCCTGGGCATGATGCTCATGGTCTCGGCCAACGACCTGATGAGCCTTTATGTCGGGCTCGAGCTGCAGTCGCTGGCGCTCTATGTCGTCGCTGCCATGAAGCGCGATAATGCCAAGGCGACTGAAGCGGGCCTCAAGTACTTCGTCCTCGGCGCGCTCTCGTCGGGCATGCTGCTCTACGGCGCCTCGATGGTCTATGGCTTTACCGGCCACACCCAGCTCGACCAGATCGTCACTGCGATCGTCGCCGAGGACCGTTCGATCGGCCTCGTCTTCGGCATGGTGTTCCTGCTCGCCGGCATCGCCTTCAAGATCTCCGCCGTGCCGTTCCACATGTGGACGCCGGACGTCTATGAAGGCGCGCCGACACCGGTGACCGCATTCTTCGCCGCCGCGCCCAAGGTTGCGGCCATGGCGCTGCTGCTCCGCGTCGTTTCGGTGAGCTTTTCGGGCATCACCCACGATTGGCAGCAGATCGTCATCTTCCTCTCGATCGCCTCGATGGTGCTCGCTGCCTTTGCCGCCATCGGCCAAAACAACCTCAAGCGCCTCCTGGCCTATTCGTCGATCGGCCATGTCGGCTTCGCGCTTGTCGGGCTCTCCTCGGGCACGGCGACCGGCGTCGAGGGCGTCGCCATCTATATGGCGATCTATGTGATGATGACCGTCGGCATCTTCGCCGCGATCCTGTCACTCAAGACCGAGTCCGGTTACGTCGAGACCATCACCGAGCTGGCCGGACTCTCCAAGAAGCGCCCGTTCGTGGCCGGCATCATCGCCGTGCTGATGTTCTCGCTGATCGGCCTGCCGCCGCTCGCCGGCTTCTTTGCCAAGTGGCACGTCTTCCTCGCCGCCATCGAGCAGAACCTCTTCGTCCTGGCGGTGATCGGTGTGCTGGCGAGTGCGGTGAGCGCCTTCTATTACCTGCGCATCGTCAAGGTGATGTATTTTGACGAGCCGGTGACCGAGTTCGCCGCGGTGCCGCGTGAACTGACCGTCGTGCTCGCCATTTCGGGTTTCCTCGTCATCACCTATTTCGTCACCGTCGGTTCGCCGCTGGCCGCCGCCGCGCGGGTCGCGGCAGGAAGCCTGTTCTAGGGTGCCGGGCTTCTGGCTCGGCCCCAAGGCCTCCGCCCGCGGCTATCGACTCCACGGGTTCGACAGCGTGGGCTCGACCAGCACGGAAGCAGCCAAGGCCGCTCAGGCCGGTGACATCGGCGACGTCTGGTTCGCCGCCCTCAAACAGACCGAGGGCAGGGGTCGCCGCGGCCGCCAGTGGGAAACCCCGCATGGCAATCTCGCGGCCAGTCTCTTGGTCGTGCCCGACTGCGATCCGGCCGTTACCGCCACGCTGGGTTTCGTGGCCGGTGTCGCGCTCAACCGCGCGCTCGCTTCGCTGGTGCCCGGCGCGATGGTGAAATTCGGCATCGACGGCGCCGACGGGCAGGACAAATCCCGCATCGCGCTCAAGTGGCCCAATGACGTGCTGGCCGATGGCGCCAAGCTCGCCGGCATCCTGCTCGAAGCGCAGAAACGCCCCGATGGCCGCATGGCGATCGTCATCGGCATGGGTGTCAATGTCGTGGCGGCGCCCGAAGGCTTGCCCTATCCTGCCGCCTCGATTGCCGCGCTCGGCTGGGCTGTGTCGGCGGAAACGATTCTCGGCGCACTGACCGACGAATGGGTCGATGCCGTCGAACTCTGGGACAGCGGTCGCAACGTGGCCGGTATCCTCGATCTCTGGCGCAGCTCCGCCGCCGGTATCGGCGCGCCGGTCGCCGTCAGCCGCGACGGTGAAATCGTGCGCGGCGTCTTTGAAACCATTGATGAAGCCGGACGATTGATCGTCCGGGCCAACGATAATTCCCGTGTCGCGATCACTGCGGGCGACGTGCATTTCGGCGCCACCGCAAGCGTCAGGGCCTGAGAGGTTTGATGGCTAGGCAACAGCAGGACGAACTGGTTTTCGTGGCTTTGGGGGGTGTCGGCGAGATCGGCATGAACATGGCCGCCTATGGCTTTGGTCCGGAGCGCAGCCGCAAGTGGATCGTGGTCGATTGCGGCGTCACCTTCGGTGGGCCCAACCAGCCCGGCATCGAGCTCATCATGGCCGATCCGAGCTTTCTCGAAGAGATCGCCGACGACGTGCTGGCGCTCGTCCTCACCCATTGCCACGAGGACCATTACGGCGCCGTGCTCGACCTCTGGCCAGCCTTCGAGCGGCCGGTCTATGCGACGGCTTTCACCGCCCAGATGCTGGCGGCCAAGCGCGCGTCCGACAATATCGTCGACAATGTCACGATCCGCCCGATGCAGGTCGGCAAGCCGTTCACTGTCGGCCCCTTCACCATCGAGGCGATCAACGTCGCCCACTCGATTCCGGAAAGCTGCGCGCTGCTGATCGCGACGCCCGTCGGCCGCGTCATTCACACCGGTGACTGGAAGCTCGATCCCAACCCGGTCGGCGCGGCGCCCACCGACGTCAAGCGCTTCGGCGAGATCGGCGCCGATACCTCGACCCCGATCGCGCTCATCTGCGATTCCACCAATGCCCTCAAGGACGGCACCAGCCCCTCCGAGGACGAGGTGGCGTCGACGCTCGCCGCGCTCATTGCCGATGCGCCGCATCGTGTCGCGCTCACCACCTTCGCCTCCAATGTCGGGCGGGTGATTTCCGTCGCCCGGGCTGCCGAAAAGGCCGGCCGCCAGGTCGTGCTGTCGGGCCGGGCGCTGCACCGGATCACCGGCATCGCCCGTGAGCTGGGCATGCTCGAAGGCATCCCGCCCTTCCTCGACCAGGATGCCTACAAGGAGCTGCCGCGCTCGAAGGTCGTGCTGCTCTGCACCGGCAGCCAGGGCGAAGCCCGCGCCGCCATTGCCCGCATCGCCCGCGAAGAGCATCCGGCAATCTCGCTCAATGCTGGCGACCGCGTCATCTTCTCGTCCTGGGCCATCCCCGGCAACGAGCGCGAAGTCATCGACATCCAGAACCTCCTGATCGACCGCGGCATCGAGGTCATCACCCAGAATGACGGCCTCGTGCACACCACCGGCCACCCGCGCCGCGAGGAACTCAAGCGCCTCTACGATCTGGTGAAACCCGCGGTGCTCGTCCCCGTCCATGGTGAAGCGGTGCATCTCGAGGCCCATGCCCGGCTTGGCCGCCAGCATGGCATCCAGACCGTGATCCACGCCCGCAATGGCGACCTTGTCCGGCTCTTCCCCGAGACCACGCATTTCCCCGGCGAAGTGCGCACCGGCGAGCTCTATCTCGATGGCAACATCCTCTGCACGCCGGACGAATCCGGCGTCAAAGGCCGCCGCCGGCTGATGTTCGGCGGGCATATCGTGGTCAGTCTCGCCATCGACAATCGCGGCCAGCTGGTCGGCTCGGTGCAGATGGCGATCGAAGGTCTGCCGGAGGTCGAGGACGACGACGAATCCATTGCCGATCTCGTCCGCCGCAGCATCAACGGCACGCTCAAGTCGATCCCGCCCAAGCGGCGCGGCGACCTGGAACTGGTGAACTCGGCGCTGCAGCGCGCCGTCCGTAGCGAGGTCGCGAACTACTGGGGCAAAAAGCCCAATGTCGCCGTCTTCGTCCACGGCGTATGAGCGGCCATGTCCATCATCACCGTTCTCGCCATCTATTTCATCGTCTGGTGGCTCTGCCTGTTCCTCGTGCTGCCGTTCCGGGTGAAGAACCAGATCGACGCGGGCTTGATCGTGCCCGGGTCCGAACGCGGCGCGCCGGCCGGCGTGTTCCGGTTCTGGCCCAAGCTGTTGGTGACGACGCTGCTGGCGGCGGTCGTCACCGGCCTGCTGCTCTGGGGCCTCAGCAACCCGCTGCTGCGCGAATACTGGCGCTAGGAGCCACAAGATGACCGACGCCCGCGATCCCAACGACGTTGTCGCCGAGACGGTACTCAAGCTCGTCAACATGATGGACGAGATGAACCGCCGCCTCATCGTCGAGCGCGACATGGTGCAGCTCCTGTTCGCGCTGGGCGCCGCCAATGGCTGGAATGTCCGCGAAGCGCTCGAGCGCATCTCGCCCGAGATGGCCAAGCTTGGCGAGAGCGGCAACGAGCAGCAGGTGCGGATGGGCGAGGCCTACATCACCCGCATCAACGAACTGCTCGCCTCCGCCGGCGCCAAGCGCCCGAACTAGGCGAAGCTGAGCTGCACCTTCATCGACCTGGCCTTGTCTGACGCCAGGTCGAAGGCTTCCTGGAACTGCGTCACCGGCAGGGTTGCGGTGATCAGCGGTTTGACGTCGAGCAGGCCGCGTTCGAGATAGTCCACCGCCAGCCGGTATTCGCGGTCGAAGCGGAAGCTGCCGCGCATCTCGATCTCGCGGCCGATCAGCATCGACACCGAGAGCGGGATCTCCGCGCCCTGGCCGACCAGCACGCAGACCGATTTCGGTCCCAGCGCATCGAGCCCGCCGGTGAGGGCAGGGGC
>DASWWF010000070.1:0-6791 GCA_036401035.1 Devosia sp. | reverse complement strand
GGCGGCCGAAGGTCAGGCGCTTGGTGAGGAAGACGAAGCCGGCGATCAGGATGCCCATCACCACCAGCACGTTCGGCAGGCCTTTGTAGGAGGCCAGCATGTAGGTGAAGAACAGCACCAGCGCGGCAATCACCAGGTTCTTGATGACAAAGAGCGCGAAGGGTTCGTTCTCGTAGCCGCGGCCGGTGCGGCGGGTGCGGCCGCGGATGGCAAAGAGCACCATGGCGACCACGGCGGCGATGCCGATGACCAAGGTGGTACCGTGGAGGATCAACGGCTGCACGCCTTCGCTGGCAGCCACCAGGGTGATGGGGCCGACGATGTCGGGGATGAAGCCGGCGGAGAGCAGCTGGAATTCGGCCGGGAACGGGCCGACCGACTTGCCGGCGAGGATGGCGAGCGACAGGCCCTTGAAGATCAGCATGCCGGCGAGCGTCACGATGAAGCTCGGGATGCGATAATAGGCGATGAGGAAGCCCTGTAAGCCGCCGATCACCGCGCCGACGACGAGGCAGATGATGCCGGCAACGATCGGGTTGGCGAGGAAGGCGAATTCGGGCGGGAACTTCCAGCCGATCATCAGCATGGCCGCCAGCGCGCCGATGAAACCCGACACCGAGCCGACCGAGAGATCGATGTGACCGGCGACGATCACCAGCAGCATGCCCAGCGCCATCACGATGATGTAGCTGTTCTGCAGCACGATGTTGGTGAGGTTGACCGGCTTGAACAGCGTGCCATTGGTCGACCACTGGAAGAACAGCATCAGCAGGATGAGGACCAGCAGCAGGCCGTAGTCGCGGATATTGGCCTGCAATGCGCCCCAGATCGAGAGTTTCTGGGCCGGAGCGGGCGTGGCGCCCGGAGCGGTGTCGGTGGTCATGATGCGGCTTTCCCTTCAGCGCGGACGATGGCGCGCATGATCTTTTCCTGGCTGGCTTCGGCGGTGGGCATTTCGCCCACGATGCGTCCCTCGTTCATGACGTAGAGGCGATCGGTGATGCCGAGCAGTTCGGGCATTTCGGACGAGATCACGAGGATCGCCTTGCCCTGCGCGGCGAGGTCCTTGATGATCGTGTAGATTTCATACTTGGCGCCGACATCGATGCCCCGCGTCGGCTCGTCGAGGATCAGCACTTCGGGGTTGGCGAAGAGCCATTTGCTCAGCACCACCTTCTGCTGGTTGCCACCCGAGAGGTTGCCGGCGGTCTGGTAGACGCTGGACGAGCGGATATTGGTCTTCTTGCGATAGTCATTGGCCACATCGAGCTCGGCCAGATCGTCGATGACGCCCCAGCGCGACACGCCGAGGAGATTGGCGATGGTGGTGTTGTGCTTGATGTGGTCGATGAGGTTGAGGCCGTAGGTCTTGCGGTCTTCGGTGGCGTAGGCGATGCCGTGGCTCACGGCCTTCTGCACGGTCGAGGTGTCGATCTTCTTGCCGTGCAGGAACACCTCGCCGGTGATCTTCTGGCCGTAGGATTTGCCGAAGACGCTCATGGCGTATTCGGTGCGGCCCGAACCCATCAGGCCAGCGATGCCGACGACCTCGCCCTTCTTGATGTTGAGGTCGATATTCTTGATCACTTGCCGCTCGCGGTGCTGCGGGTGATAGACCGACCAGTTCCTCACCTCGAAGACGGTCTCGCCGATCCTGGGGTCACGGGCCGGATAGCGATCGTCGAGCGAGCGGCCCACCATCGAGGTGATGATGCGGTCTTCGTTGATATCGGCCTTGTTCATGGTCTCGATCGACTTGCCGTCGCGGATCACCGTGATGCGGTCCGAGACTTTCGAGACCTCGTTGAGCTTGTGCGAGATCAGGATGCAGGCGATGCCCTGGCTCTTGAACCCGACCAGGAGGTCGAGCAGATGCGCACTGTCCTTTTCGGAGAGGCTGGCGGTCGGCTCGTCGAGGATGAGGAGTTTGACTTCCTTGCTCAGCGCCTTGGCGATTTCCACCAGCTGCTGCTTGCCCACGCCGATATTGGTGACCAGTGTGTCGGGATCCTCGTTGAGCCCGACCTTGCGGAGCAGCGCGCGGGCGCCGTCGCGGGTCTCGTCCCAGTCGACCACGCCGCCGGTGGCGCGCTCATTGCCCAGATAGATGTTCTCGGCAATCGACAGCAGCGGCACCAGAGCAAGTTCCTGGTGGATGATGACGATGCCCTTGTGCTCGCTGTCGCGGATGGTTTTGAAGTGCTGTTCCTGACCCTGATAGATGATCTGGCCGTCGTAGGAACCGGAGGGATAGACCCCCGACAGCACCTTCATCAGGGTGGACTTGCCGGCGCCGTTCTCGCCGACAATGGCGTGAATTTCACCGGCGCGGACGTCGAGATTGACGTTCTGAAGGGCTTTAACACCAGGGAAAGTCTTGGTGATGCCACGCATCTCCAGAATGGTGTCGGCCATCGGTCACCTTCGGGTCTCGCGCGCCGCAGCCGGAAGGCCGGGCTCGCGCAACTTTACTGAATTGTGGGGAATGCGAGAAGGCCCCGCGCAGCGATGTGCGCGGGGCCTCCGGATGCTTGAAGCTTACTTCAGGTCTTCGGCCTTGATGTAGCCCGAGCCGACCACGAGCTCTTCGTAGTTGGTCGCGTCGACATCATAGGGCGTCAGCAGGTACGACGGGACGACCTTGACGCCGTTGTCGTAGGTCTTGGTGTCGTTGATCTCCGGCGTGCCGCCCGAAAGGGCAGCGTCGACCAGATTGGCAGTGACCTTGGCCAGTTCGCGGGTGTCCTTGAACACGGTCGAGTACTGCTCGCCGGCGATGATCGCCTTGACCGACGGGGTCTCGGCGTCCTGACCGGTGACGATCGGCCAGGGCTGATCGGCCGTGCCGTAGCCCACGCCGCGCAGCGACGAGATGATGCCGCGGCTGAGGCCATCGTAGGGAGCCAGCACACCATGCACGCGCTGGTCGGTGTAGTTGGCCGACAGCAGGTTATCCATGCGGGCCTGCGCCACGGCGCCGTCCCAGCGGAGCGTACCGACCTGGTCCATGCCCATCTGGCCGGACACGATCTTGATGTCGCCGCCATCGATCAGCGGCTGCAGCACCGACATGGCGCCGTCGTAGAAGAAGAAGGCGTTGTTGTCGTCCGGCGAACCGCCGAACAGTTCGACGTTCCACGGCTTGACGTCGGGGAAGCGTTCCTTGAGGCCCTTCACGAGCGAATTGGCCTGCAGCACGCCGACCTGAAAGTTGTCGAAGGTGGTGTAGAAATCGACATTGCCGCTGTCGCGGATCAGGCGGTCATAAGCGATGACCTTGATGCCGGCATCGGCCGCCTGCTGCAGCACGGCGCTGAGCGTGGTGCCGTCGATCGAGGCGATCACGAGGGCCTTGACGCCCTTGGTGACCATGTTCTCGATCTGCGCGAGCTGGTTCGGAATATCGTCTTCCGCGAACTGCAGGTCGACGGTGTATCCCTTGCTTTCGAGCGCGGCCTTCAGTTCGTTGCCGTCGGAAATCCAACGGAGCGACGACTGCGTCGGCATCGCGATGCCGACCTGGCCCTTGTCCTGGGCAAATGCCTGGCCGGAGAGCGCGATGGCGCCAACCGTCACGGCGGTCATGAGAAGTTTCAGGGCTTTCACTGGTAGTCCTCCCGGTAAACCCATTGGTGTGCAGACTCCGCAACCCATGCGGAGTCCGGGAAATGAAACGGGTGCAAGGCCCGGCGCATGCCGAAAACGATGGGCGAGCGGGTGAACCGCCGGCCGGCGAACCAGACAGGGCGACGCTCCGTTAGCCGGATCACGTCCTGGTCGAGATGCCTCCCGTTTCCACGGCATTGCTGCCGTGTATGCGCCTCCACGCGCATCGGCCGGGAAGCTATTGGAATCAGATATACCTGTAAAGATGGCTGAATCCGCCAGGATTGCGGGTTGCATCGTTGCAATGCCTCGGGTTGCGACAATCGCCACCTTTCTCTAGGCTCACGCCATCTGATTTGCCTCTGTGACCGCGCGGGAGGATGCGCTACGAGACGGCAAAGGTATCTGATATGTTGAGGGGCATATGGTTAGCCAGAATAGTGCCGCCGGGCGCGAGGAGCCTGTCGGCACGGCCGCATCGAGCGTCGCCGAGTCACTTGTCGAAATGATCCTGGGGCAGATGTCGCCCGGCTCCAGCCTGCCCAGCGAGGCGGAGCTGGCGACGCAGTTTTCCGTGAGCCGCCTGACCATCCGCGAGGCGGTCAAGATGCTCGAGGGCCGGGGCCTGGTCGAACTCGCACGCGGCCGCCGCGCCGTGGTGCGCGAGCCGGATGGTTCGGTTTTTTCCGATTTCGTGGTGTCGCTGATCCGCAATGACCCCAAGGGGCTGTTCGACCTGATCGAGCTGCGCATCGCGCTCGAAACCATGTCGGCCCGCTCGGCCGCCCGGCAGACCTCGCGGGCGGCACTGCAGGCACTCGAAAGCGCCATGCAGGGCATGCGGACCTCGGCCGAGGACTATAACCGCGCCATCGAGAATGGGGACGACGCCGAAGCGGCGGATCGCCGCTTCCACGATTTCGACCTGCAGTTCCACGAGGCCCTGGCCATGGCGAGCGGCAATCGGGTGGTGGCGTTCCTGTTCGAGGCGATGAGCAAGTCGCTGCGCGAGAGCTTTTCGATGAGCCGGCGCGGCCAGACCATGCGCGGCTCGACCCGCGAAGACACCGTCATCGCGCACCAGGCCGTGCTCGACGCAGTGCGCGCCGGCAAACAGGCCGCCGCCGCCGAGGCGATGCGCACCCACTTGACGGACACCGCCAAGGATATCCGCTCGCACGTGGCCAACGCCAACGGGTAGACGGCGACAGCCGCCGGCCTGGTGGGACCGGCGGCTGCTGGGATTATTCGATGTGGATCGGCGGCAGCAGATCTTCCGGCTCCGGTTCGGGGGCCGGGGGCGGCGACGGCGGCGTATCGCTCGGCGGATTGTCCGGGCTGTCGTCCGGGTCGGGCTGCTCGATGATCGAGTCGTGCGGCTCGAACGGGTCCTTGGGGCCGTAGCCGTCATCGGGCAGCGGACCGCCATGGCCCGGCCAGCCGCCGCCGGTAGCGGTGCCGCCGGCGCGGGTCGAACCGGTGGCGGTATAGTCGAGATCGTCGGCGCAGAGTGCGTCGGCGATGGCCGTGATCTCGCCCTGCACCTTGGCGCCTGCCGCGGCCTGGCCGGCGAGGCGGATGCCGCGCTCCAGTTCAAGGCAGACGAAGGGCGAGAGCTTGGCGCCCTGCCCCTCTTCGGCGAGGGCCTGGGCCAGCGCCAGGAGGTCGTCATTGCGTTCGGCAGAGCGCGGCAGGCCGTTGGCGAAGTCGACCACGGCGTTGCCGCAGGTGCCGACCCGTGCTTCCACGGGACAGTCCGACAGAACCTTGGCGATGGCTTCGGGGGAGGTCGCCGCGTGGCTGATGCCAGGGGCGGAAAGCAGCGCGAAAAGCGTGGCTGCCAGAGTGGTGGTTGATAGACGCATGATGCGTATGTCCTTTGCAGTGTTCTTGTACTGGACAGACGACTACGTCCTGACGGCTTGTCTTCGGGGTCTCCCCCGTCGACCACTTTCCGCCACGCTTCTTTGTCGAGCGTTCTTGGAAAGCTGTGCCCGTGCGGCGTCCAGCGGCGACGGAAATGCCGCAGGCGGGATGAACCCGGGATGAATGGGTGATTGGGTGCCAAGAGTGCACCGGCGGAAGAACACGCCTTGTTACGAACACCTTCTTGGTCCATAGAGAGCTACGTTTTAGCCAATCTGGCTTCTGATCTCCCGGCTCGCCGGTTGTTTGGTTCCCCCGCTTCGCGAACGTCTAGACCCCACCGGGCATCTGCTCGTGGGGAACGAGCGTGTTCGCCTTCTAGGGCTCACCTCACAACTGAAAGGTCAGTTCCATGACCAACGGCACCGTAAAGTTCTACAATTCCACCAAGGGTTTCGGCTTCATCCAGCCCGACGACGGCAGCAAGGACGCGTTCATCCACGTGTCCGCTCTCGAGCGCGCCGGCATGTCCGGGCTCAATGAAGGCGACAAGGTCGCGTTCGACCTCGAGACCGGCCGCGATGGCCGCGTTTCGGCGATCAATATCTCGATGGCGTAAGCCTTTTCTGGCGGCCGGGCGCCAAACGCCCGGCCGCACCTCCCGATGACGCGCTCTCGGGACCTATCCGGCACAGCCGGACGTTTTGAGTATCCTATGACATCTTCCGACGACACCACGAGCGCCCAGCTCTATCTGGGACGCGACTGGCACACTGCCCTTTCGCTTGGGCCGCGCCGCTTCAGCAGCGCCGCCAAGGCCCTGCGCTTCGCCTTCGAACACGCCGCACCGGTCAGCCTTCGCGGCGCCCGGCTGCTGGTGGCGGGCCGCATCTTTGCCGGCGACGACCTGGCCAGACTCAACAGCCTGCGCCTCGCCCCTTCCAACACCTGATCCGCCACGGCGGACTTTTGGAGATACCCATGGCAGCCCCCTCAAAGCTCGACGCCCACCACGCCCGCGTTCGCGATGCCCTGATCCTGCCGTTCAAGCGCAAGATCGCCAGCCTGATCATCCGCACCGACATCTGGAAGGACGACCTGGCGAGCAAGTCTTCCGCCGGCGACAACCACGAGCAGACCCGCTCGCGCGCCCTCGGCGCCGTCACCGAAGTCGAGGATCAGATGACCCTGCTGACGGACCTGAAACTGCCCGGCGAAAAGAAGGCCCGCGACTCCGAGGCCGAAGTCAAAACCATGCTCGAGACCTTTGCCGCCATGCGACAGACTCTCGTCCAGATGGCCGGCAAAGCCGTAGCGGC
>DASWWF010000069.1:0-2085 GCA_036401035.1 Devosia sp. | reverse complement strand
TGCAGGATGGCGGCCTTCTTGGCGCCGGAGAAATGCTTGCCGGCATTGGCATGCTTGCGCTGGCCGTTCGGGCGCTGGCCGTCGGCGGTCTGCGCGTCACGCGGATCGTTGGTGCGCTGGCGCTGGCCATCGGCCCGCTGGCCGTCGGTGAAGCCGGGCAGCTGGCCGCGACGTGGCGCAGCGGGACGCTCGCCAGAGGTCTTGGGCGCTGCCTTGACGCCGGTCTCGTTGGCAAGGTGCAGGTCGCCGGTGACGGGCAGCGTGCGGCGGATCAGCCGCTCGACATCGCGCAGCTTGGAGCGCTCGGTGCCGTCGCAGAGCGTGATGGCATGACCCGATGCGCCGTTGCGCGCGGTGCGGCCGATGCGGTGAACATAGTTCTCCGCATCGTCCGGCAGCTCGTAGTTGATGACATGCGATATATCCGGCACGTCAATGCCACGGGCTGCGATATCGGTGGCCACGAGGATCCGCACCTTGCCGCTGGAAAAGCCCTTGAGCGCCGCTTGCCGGGCGTTCTGGCTCTTGTTGCCATGGATGGCGGCAGCGTCGTGGCCGTCGATGGTCAGGTTCTTCACCACCCGGTCGGCGCCATGCTTGGTGCGCGAGAAGATGATGACACGGGTCAGCGCTTCATCGGCGAGGAGCTCGTTGAGCACGCCGCGCTTGGCCTTCGAGCCGGCGAGGATGACCCGCTGGTCGATGGTCGACACGGTGGTTGCCGGAGCCGAGGCTTCGACGCGCACCGGATTGTTGAGCAGGCCCTTGGCGAGATCGGCGATCTCGGGCGCCATGGTGGCCGAGAACAGAGCCGTCTGCCGGCGCGGGCCGATAGCGGCGGCGATCGCCTTGACCGGGCGGATGAAGCCCATGTCGAGCATGCGGTCGGCTTCGTCGAGCACCAGCCAGCGCGTCTCGTTGAGTTTGAGCTTACGGTCGTCGAGCAGGTCCTGCAGGCGGCCCGGCGTGGCGATGACCACGTCGACGCCCTTGGCGATCTTCTGGATCTGGCTGTGGCGCGACACGCCGCCCAGAACCAGCACCGTCGAGAGACGCCCGCCACCCGAAAGCTTGTGCAGCACTTCGTCGATCTGCACCGCCAGTTCGCGGGTCGGCGCGAGGATCAGCGCCCGGGTTGTCATCGGGTTGGCGCGGCCCTTGAGTTCGGCGATGCCGGCAATGATGGGCAGGCCGAAGGCCGCCGTCTTGCCCGAACCGGTCTGCGCGATGCCAAGGATATCCTTGCCCTGCAGCTGGTGCGGAATGGCTTTCGCCTGGATCGGCGTCGGCGTGTCGAAACCGGCCTGGGTGAGGGCGGCGACCATGTGGGCCGGAAGGCCGAGTTCAGAGAAATTCTGAGTCAAAACGTTCTTCTTCTTTCTTGCGGCATGCGCCCAAACCAACGCGGCACACACCTTGCCGACGCATAGGCGCCAGCCGGTGAAACAGATGCAGTGGCGGCCGCAGCCGCGTGCGCTTTGCCAGGTTCGCCTGAACCTGACAGCCTCGCCGCTCACCGCATTGGTCGATAAGAAGAGAAGCCCGTCACCATCATAGTGGCGCACCCCGAAACGGGGACAAGGCGCCGGTGACGAGGCTCATATGAGGGTCAAGCGCAGGTTTTGCAAGGGATTTCGGATTTTGGGGATGCAGGAGGGGTATGCGCAGAGCCAAGATCGCGCCAACTGAAACGTCCCGCGCCCCCTCCACCACCCTTCGGGTGGTCCCCCTCCCCCGCTACGCGGGTGAGGATCCGCTGTGGCGCGATCTCTCCGTGATCCTCACCCGCAAAGCGGGGGAGGGGGACCGGCGAAGCCGGTGGAGGGGGCGCAGAGGCACACCGATGCGCCGGGCCGTCGTGAGACGCCCGGGGATGTCAAAGAGCGAACAACGGCGGAGCATGGCCCGTCGATAGTTCGTGTGTCCCGTTGCCGGGACAAGGAGCCTGCTCCGCCGTCGTGACCGGGGTTTTGGGCGTTCACCGGGGAGTTCCGGGGCGTTTAGCGGAATGCCCCACCGCCGCAGGGTCCTTGTCCTGACCAGACCACGCTCTTCGCGTTTCTCCAGTCGAACCCCTTTGGAGAC
>DASWWF010000068.1:0-2800 GCA_036401035.1 Devosia sp. | reverse complement strand
AACAACACGACCACAACCTTCGGCTGCTGCCGAACCCGAACGGCCTGACGCGAAAGATCGTCCGCACCACCCTCGCCACCGTGCTGCTGCTCATGGGCCCCGCGGCCTTCGCCCATGGCGGGCACGGCCACGCGTCTGCGTCGGCGACGACACCGGCCTACGTGCCCTATCTCGGCGGCACCGGCGAACCGCTCGGCGTCACCACTACCCGCTACGCTTCGGCCGAAACCCATGCCGGCGCGCACCTGACGCCCGACAATCCGCTGGCCGCCAAGGTCCGCGACGTCAATACCCGCTTCACCGACGTGGCGGCGGCTTTGGCCGAAGGCTATGCGCCGATCCCCTGCGTCAGCGGCATCGAGGGCGGCGCCATGGGCATCCATTACGTCAATGGCGACTATATCGCCGACGCCGGCATCGATATCGGCAAGCCCGAGGCGGTGATGTACGAGCCCAAGGCCGACGGATCGCTCGAACTGGTGGCGGTGGAATACATCACGCACGAGGGTCCGGCCGCGCTCGAAGGGCATCTCTTCAGCTTCGTGGGCGCGCCCAACCGCTACGGGCTCGACCCCTTCTACGAACTGCATGTCTGGGCCTGGCGGGACAACCCGACCGGCACCTTCGCCGACATGAACCCCACCGTCTCCTGCGACGCCGCCGCTGCGGCCGCCAACTGAGGATCCAGATCCAAATGAAACGCTATGTCATCGAACGCGAAATCCCGGGTGTCGGCCTCAGCGATGCCGCCAAGTGCGCCGAAATCTCCCGCACCTCCAATGCGGCGCTGAGCCAACTGGCGCCGCGCGTGCAGTGGGAACATTCCTACTTCACCGCCGACAAGACTTTCTGCATCTACCTGGCGGTCGATGAGGCGGCGATCCGCGACCACGCCAAGCTGAGCGGTTTTCCGGCCAGCCGCATCACCGAGGTCGCCTGCATCGTCGATCCCACCACGGCGCTCGCCGCCTGATCGCATAAGCCGGGGCCAACCCGGCAATCCCGCGCGGCGCAGCGTCCTGACCTGCGCCGCGCACCCTGCATTGGGCGTCCTGCGGGAGGTCTGGAAACACAAAGGCCGGGCGTTGCCGCCCGGCCTTTTGTCGTTCCCACTGGGGAGTGGGAGATTTGGAGCGGGCGAAGGGATTCGAACCCTCGACCCTAACCTTGGCAAGGTTATGCTCTACCCCTGAGCTACACCCGCACTCCATCGTCAACTCACGATGACTTGGCACCGCGTCGACGCGGGCCTATATGCCTAAACGACAGCGGCTTTGCAACCCCAAGTTTTGCGGATTTGCGACAGCCGGAATAACCGCAGGGATCGGACCGAAATGGATATCAATCTGGCGAGCGCAAGCACCGCCCCCACCACGCCTCCCGCCGCGCTGATCAAGGAATCGACCGATCGGGGCTTCAAGGCCGATGTGATCGATGCCTCGCTCGAATCGCCGGTGCTGGTGGATTTCTGGGCGCCGTGGTGCGGCCCCTGCCGGCAGCTGACGCCGAACCTCGAAAAGGTGATCGCCGAAAAGAACGGCAAGATCCGGCTGGTGAAGATCAATATCGACGAGAACCCGGCCATTGCCGGCCAGCTCGGCATCCAGTCGATCCCGGCCGTGTTCGCCTTTGCGGGCGGCCGTCCGGTCGATGCGTTCATGGGGGCGATTCCCGAGAGCGAAGTGCGCAAGTTCGCTGACAAGGTGATCTCCGCTGCCGGTCCGGGCCAGCCGCAGGCCGGCTCGATCGAAGAGCAGATCAAGAATGCGCTCGACGCCGCCAAGGAAGCCGCCGCCGCCGGCGACCTCAACCGCGCCGCGCAGATTTTTGGGATGGTGCTGCAGAACCAGGCCGAAAATGTCGAGGCGCTCTTGGGCATGACCAAGATCTTCCTCGAGGTCGGCGATACAGAGCAGGCGCAGGCGACGCTCGACATGGTGCCCGAGGCCGAGCGTAAGGGCGCCGCCTATGACTCCGCCGCCGCGGCGCTCAAACTGCTGCTCGAGGCGGGCGACCTCTCCGAGGCCGACGAGCTCGAAGCCAAGCTTTCCGCCAATCCGGACGACCACCAGACCCGTTTCGATCTCGCTGTGGTGCGCAACGCCGAAGGCAAGCGCGTCGAGGCCGCCGAGGCGCTCGTGGCGCTGATGAAGCGCGACCGCACCTGGAACGATGACGGCGCCCGCAAGAAGCTTCTGGAGCTGTTCGAAGCCTGGGGCCCCAAGGATCCCGCAACCATAAAAGGCCGCCGCCTGCTTTCCGCGGTGCTTTTCTCGTAAGATAGAGCCATGTTGAAGCGTCCCGCCTCACCTGCCGACGTGCCTGCCACAGTACCGGTGTTCCCGCTTGCGGGGGCCCTGCTGCTGCCGTTTTCGCACCGGCCGCTCAACATCTTCGAGCCGCGCTATATCGACATGGTCGATCATGCGCTGGCCGGCGACCGGCTGATCGGGCTGATCCAGCCCGAGGATACGTCGGAGGAAAGTCCGCGCGGCAAGGCGCCGCTGCAAAAGGTCGGCTGCCTGGGGCGGCTCACGCATTTCGAGGAAAACGGCGAGGGCCGCTATTTCATCATTCTCGAAGGGGTGACCCGTTTCGAGGCGGTGCAGGAAGTCACCATGCGCAAGCCCTACCGGGAATTCGCCATCTCGGCCGAACGCTTCGCGCTCGATTTCGACCGCCTGCATGGCGAGGAGGCGGTGGATCGCACGCGCTTCCTCAAGATGATGAAGGACTATGCCGAGTTCGCCAATTTCGAGCTCAACTGGGACGAAATCAAGAAGACCGGCACGGCCGACCT
>DASWWF010000067.1:0-5813 GCA_036401035.1 Devosia sp. | reverse complement strand
CGCTGAGGATGGCCGCATGCAACGCTTCCTCGGCTTCGGCCGAGAGCGGGCTCTCGTGCTGCTCGAGCACGCCACGGAGGCCGAGAATGCCTTCGAGGCTGGGTTTGCGCGCCTTGACCCGGGTGGATAGCTTGTCGAGGGCGCTGAGCACGGCGCTCAGGGCCTCCTCGTTGATGACGACTCGGCCGCCTTCGCCCTCGCGCTCGACGTTGAGCGAAAAGGTCACCGAGCCACGGGTCAGCGACAGGCCGATGCGGCGGCGGATTTCGTTTTCGAGGATGTCGAAGCCGGGCGCCAGCCGCATGCGGATGTCGAGGCCGCGGGCGTTCACCGACTTGACCTCGATGCCGAAGCTGACGCCCGAGGCAACGCCACCGGCGCGGGCGTAGCCGGTCATGCTGGCGAGCGGCTGGCCCATGCTATTGCGGTGTCGCAGCGGGTTCGGCCGCGTCGTCCTTGGCGGCCTCGGCGTCTTCGAGCGCTTCCTTGGCGGCCTCGGCCCCGGCTTCGTTGGTGGCCTTGCGATAGAGCGCGACGTTCTTGCGGTGCTCGGCGTAGGTCTTGGCAAAGAGGTGGCCGTCGCGCGGATCGGTGGTCTTGGCGACGAAGTAGAGGTTCTCGCTGGCCGGCGGGTTAGCCACCGCCTCCAGCGACTCGATCCCCGGATTGGCGATCGGGCCGGCCGGCAGGCCATCGACCTGGTAGGTGTTGTACTCGGTCTTGGCCTCGATCTCGGAGCGGCGGATCGGGCGGTCGAGTTTCCCCACGCCCTTGGTGATGCCGTAGATGATCGTGGGGTCGGACTGGAGCCGCATACCCTTCTTGAGGCGGTTGATGAACACGGCGGCCACTTCCGGGCGCTCAGTGGCGACGCCGGTTTCCTTCTCGACCACGGAGGCGAGGGTCACCAGTTCCGCGGGCGAGCGGACGACGCCGTTTTCGCCGCAGACGGTCGGGTCGCAGCCGGCAAAGATGGCGGCGAGCTTTTCGGCCATGGCGGCCTGCATCCTGGCGAGCACTTCGGTGCGCGGCATGCCGCGGTCGTAGTCATAGCTGCCGGGGAGGATGGAGCCCTCTTCGGGCGTAGGGGTGGCTTCGCCGGTCAGGTCCGGGTGGTTGGTCAGCCGGTCGGCGACCTGCCAGGAGGTCCAGCCCTCGGGCACGACCACGGCGAGGAGGATCGGCTTGCCCTCGGTGAGCTCGGTCAGGATGTCGGCCATGGACGAGTTGGCCTTGATCTTGAAGATGCCGGCCTTGAGCTCGCTCTGCTTCTTGAGCGCCCAGGTGCCGGCGCGGAACAGCAGCTTGTTGCTGACGAGGTTCTGGTCCTCAAGCGCCGAGGCGACGGTTTCGAGCCCGGAACCCTTCTTGACCTCGAATTCCACGTCCTCGGCCTTGGGGCCGGGTGCATAGAACTCGTTGGCGCCCCAGAACAGGCCACCGCCGACTACGACGATGCCGAGGATCAGCAGGGTCAGGAAGCCGTTGAGAACGGAGACGAGACCGCTGCGACGGCGGCGACGCTGGCGCTTTTCATTCCGGTCGGCAGACATGTCAGGACGCCTCCTGGCGCGGCTTGAAACGGTCGGTCGGAGCTTTTCCTGGGGTCGCGCGACGCGCCCCCGGGGATCAGTGAACCTTGCGGAAGATCAGCGAGGCATTGGTGCCGCCAAAGCCGAAGGAATTGGAGAGCGCGATGTCGATCTCCTTTTTCAGCGGCTTGTGAGGCACGAGATTGATGACGCTGTCGACCGACGGATTGTCGAGATTGAGGGTCGGCGGCGCGATGCTGTCGCGCATGGCGAGCAGCGAGAAGATGGCTTCCACCGCTCCGGCAGCGCCGAGCAGGTGGCCGATGGCCGATTTGGTCGAGCTCATCGCCGCCTTGGGGGCAGCGTCGCCGAGCAGCCGGGTGACGGCGCCCAGCTCGATCTCGTCGCCGAGCGGCGTCGAGGTGCCGTGGGCGTTGATATAGTCGATGTCGGCGGGCGAAATGCCGGCGCGCTTGACTGCGGCCTGCATGGCGCGGAAGCCGCCGTCGCCGTCCTCGGACGGGGCGGTGATGTGGTAGGCGTCGCCGGACATGCCGTAGCCGACCACTTCGCCGTAGATCTTGGCGCCGCGGGCCTTGGCGCGCTCGTATTCCTCGAGCACGACCACGCCGGCGCCCTCGCCCATGACGAAGCCGTCGCGGTCCTTGTCATAGGGGCGCGAGCCCATTTCCGGGCGATCGTTGAAATTGGTGGACAGCGCGCGGCAGGCGGCAAAGCCCGCCAGCGCAATGCGGTTGACGCAGGATTCCGCGCCACCGGCCACCATCACGTCGGCATCACCCATGGCGATCAGCCGCCAGCTGTCGCCAATGGCATGCGCGCCGGTCGAACAGGCCGTGACCACCGAGTGGTTCGGGCCCTTGAGGCCGAAGCGGATGGAGACATAGCCGGAGGCGAGATTGATCAGGCGGCCGGGAATGAAGAACGGGCTGACGCGGCGCGGGCCCTTCTCATGCAGGATCACCGAGGTCTCGTAGATGCCCCCGAGACCGCCGATACCGGAGCCGATCAGGGTTCCGGTCCGTTCCTGCTCTTCCCGCGTCTTTGGCTCGACGCCGGCGTCATCGATGGCCTGCTTGGCGGCCGCCATGGCGTAGACGATGAAGGGATCAACCTTGCGCTGATCCTTCACGTCCATCCAGTCATCGGCATTGAACTTGCCGTCGGCCGTGTCGCCCAAGGGCACACGGTGAGCGATCTGGCAGGCGATATCGTCGACCTGGAAGTCGTCGATCCGCTTGGCGCCGCTCTTGCCGGCAAGGATATTTTCCCAGGTGGGTTCGACACCGCAGCCCAAAGGACTGACGATACCCATCCCGGTGACGACGACGCGGCGCAATTCCATCGATGATTGCCGTATCTAGGCCGGGATCAGCCGACAGCCTTGGTCAGGAACGCAACGGCATCGCCGAAGGTCTGGATGGATTCGGCAGCGTCGTCCGGGATCTCGACCGAGAATTCTTCTTCGAAGGCCATCACGAGTTCGACCTGGTCGAGAGAATCGGCGCCCAGATCGTCGATGAAGCTGGCCTTCTCGACGACCTTCTCGGCATCGACGTTCAGGTGCTCGACGACGATCTTGCGGACGCGGTCAGCGATATCGCTCATATTTGACTTCCCTTTTACCAGACTTGGTTCGTTGGTTGTTATTGGCGGAGTGCCAACAGGATTTCCAGGATACCCAGCGGCTCCGCAGGGCAGACTGTAGGCGCGCCGACTATCCCTCGCAAGAGAGCGGGCGCCCGAGATCAGCGGCGGACGTAACACACTTCTTTGGCATTTGCCATATTCCGAAATGCGCTTCCCAACGCTGGTTTTCCGGGCACTTGGCCGCGTTTCGCGCCGCCGTTTTTCACACAACGGCGGAAGGCGCGAAGGGTTCAGAGCATCACCATGCCGCCGTTGACGTTGAGCGTGTGCCCGGTGATGTAGCTGGCTTCGTTGGATGCGAGGAACACAGCGGTGGCGGCCACTTCCTCGGCGGTTCCGAGCCGGCCGGCCGGCACCTTGCCCAGGATCGCTTCCTTCTGCTTGTCGTTGAGTTCCTCGGTCATCGAGGAGGCAATAAAGCCCGGCGCGATGGTGTTGACGGTGATGTTGCGCGAGGCCACTTCGTAGGCCAGCGCCTTGGACATGCCGATCAAACCGGCCTTGGATGCGGCATAATTGCCCTGCCCCGGATTGCCGACGACGCCGACCACCGAAGTGATGCCGATGATGCGGCCCCAGCGCGACTTCATCATGCCGCGCAGCACGGCGCGGGTGAGGTGGAACGAGGCGGTGAGGTTCACCTTGAGGACGTCGTCCCACTCCTCATCCTTCATGCGCATGAAGAGATTGTCTTTGGTGATGCCGGCATTGTTGACGAGAATGTCGATGCCGCCCAGCGCTGCCTCGACCTTGGGCACCAGTGTGTCGACATCGTCCAGATCGGAGAGATTGCAGGGCACGATCACCTGCTGGCCGCTCATTTCCTGCGCCGTGGCTTCCAGCGCCGGGATGCGGGTGCCCGAGAGCGCGACGGTGGCGCCGGCCTTGCCCAGCGCCTTGGCAATCTCGCGGCCGATGCCGCCGGACGCGCCGGTGACGAGGGCACGTTTGCCCGTAAGATCAAACATCTGGCGCTCCTTAGCGAGAAACTGATTCAACAAAGGCGTCGACATCGGCGGGGGTGCCGATGGAGACGGCCGGCGTGTCGGCGCTGATGCGCTTGGCGAGGCCGGAGAGCACTTTGCCGGAGCCGAGCTCGACCAGTTCGGTGACCCCGCCTTCCTTGACCATCCAGCCGACGCATTCGGTCCAGCGCACCATGCCGGTGACCTGCTCGACGAGGCGCTTCTTGATTTCGGCCGGGTCGGAGATCGGCCTGGCCAGCACATTGGCGACGACCGGCACCACGGGCGCGTTCATGGTGACGTTGGCGAGGGCCGCCTCCATCGCGTCGGCGGCCGGGCGCATCAGGGCGCAGTGGAACGGGGCGCTGACCGGCAGCGGCAGAGCGCGCTTGGCGCCGGCGGCCTTGAGCGCCTCGATGGCGCGGTTGACGGCGCCGACATGGCCCGAAATCACCACCTGGCCCGGCGCATTGTCATTGGCGACGCCGCAGATTTCGCCCTGCGCCGCATCGGCGGCAGCTGCCAGCACGGTTTCGAGGTCCAGCCCGAGGATGGCCGCCATGGCGCCCTGCCCGACCGGCACGGCCTGCTGCATGGCCTGGCCGCGTATCTTCAGAAGCCGCGCCGCATCGCCGAGGCTGAAGGCGCCGGCGGCGGCCAGCGCCGAATACTCGCCCAGTGAATGGCCAGCGACGTAAGCGGCGTGTTCCTTGATCGTGACGCCGCGCGCCGCCAGCACGCGGGTGACCGCGACGGAGACGGCCATCAGCGCCGGCTGGGCATTCTCGGTGAGGCGGAGGGTTTCATCGGGGCCCTCGAACATGATGGCAGAGAGTTTCTGGCCGAGCGCGTCGTCGACTTCGGCGAAGACGTTGCGGGCTTCCTGATAGGTATCGGCCAGGTCCTTGCCCATGCCGACAGCCTGACTCCCCTGACCGGGGAAGGTGAATGCGCGCTTGGCCATGGTGCCTCCCGTATTTTTGACGCCGACCCTAGGCCGCGGCCGCGGCCCCGTCCAGTTGGCGGCGGCGTTTGCCGGAGGGGTTGGGCAAAGTCAAGGCAAGGCTGTGGACTTCGTCACGGCGGGCGGGCCGAAAAGCGGCGCCATGATGCGGGTGCGGCGGAGCAGAATATAGGTCGCGAGGTAGGCCGGCACGATGTAGGCGAGCCCGCCGAGGAACCACCAGACGGCACCCCATTGCGCGGCGCGCTTGGGCTCATAGGGGCTCAGAGCCATGTCGAGCCACGTCCCCAGACCCCAGGCGACGGCCACGATGAGGATGGAGACGAGCCCGACAAGCGGACCGCGCCGCTTGCCCAGCCAGGCGATGAGCATCATCAGCAGGACGGACGGCAACGTGGCCATGGCGACCATGGCGACGTTGACGGCGATGATCGTGTCGTCGCGGAAGAACTGGATGCCTTCGGGCGGCGGCCGGGTGCCGAAATCGACGATGTTGAAGGCGCCCCCGGCAAGCGCCGTCATGACCACGAACAGGATGAGTCCGGCCCATACGACTTTCATAGCGTTCCCCAATCGCCCCGGCCGGAGCCTAGTGCAGGGCGCGCCGCGAGTCAGCCGGGCTCAGTCGAACTTTACCGCCGTGGTGTTGGCGCCGCAGAGCACCACGCCGACCTTTTCGCC
>DASWWF010000066.1:0-3208 GCA_036401035.1 Devosia sp. | reverse complement strand
TGGCGACCAGCGCCTCGATCTGCAGGTGGCAGCGGTGCAGCACCAGTTCGAGATTGCGCATGGCGAGCGTTTCGGCCGAGATCACCGAGACGTCCACGGAGAGCTTTTCACCCACCATGCCACGTGGATCCTTGATCCCCTTCTGGCCGTCCAGCGCATAGCCGATGGGCAGCGCATGGATGATCGAGCGTTCGGCGCGGACCGAGCGCTCGTTGACCGCGCGCAGCACCCGCTGGATATCGCCGCGCTCGACTTCCTGGCCGCCCAGATTGACCGTGGCCGAGAACGTCTCCGAACCGAGACGGCCGGCGGTGACGTTGACGATCACCGACTGCACGGTGAGGCCGGCGGCACGTTCGGCCATCCCCACCACGGTGCGAACGGCCTGCTCGGCCTTGTCCAGATCGGTGATGACACCCGACTTGATGCCCGACGACTTGCCGTAGCCAAAGCCGATGACTTCGACAGTGTGGGTGCGGCCCTTGAGCGACTTGCCCTCGGCCCGCGGCACCAGACGCGCGATGACGCAGCAGATCTTGGTCGAACCGATGTCGAGCACGGCCACCAGCGAGGTGCGTCCGGGCTGCACGGGCTTGAGCCGCGCGGTCATGGCATCGGTGATCATTGCTGCACTCCGTCTGCGCGCTTTTCGGCGGGCGTTTCGTATTCCGGGTCGACCTTGGGGGCAGGCTTTTTCTTCTTGCCGGGCTTGTTGGCCTCGGCGATCTGCTCGGCGGCCAGCGGGCCAGGCTTGAGCGCGACCATACCGGGAACGCGCAGATCGATGAGGGTCACATCGCGGTCGAGCAGCGATGCATCGCGCTGGTACATTTCGAGATTGGCGAGCGCTTGCGCCACGCCCTGCTCCGGCAACTGCACGCGGAGGCCGGTGAAATAGATGAGGTCCCAGCGCCGGTCGCCGATGCGCGAGAGCGCCGCGAGATCTTTCTTCAGCAGCGGGTAGCGGTCCATCATGTGGGTCATGATGATGGAGTCGTCGGCCGCGCCCTCGCCCACCACCAGCGGCAGGTCGTTGTACGCCGCGGAAGGATCGGTGCCGATCCGCTTGCCGTGTTCGTCGACGAGCCAGGTGGTGGTGCCGACACGCCAGCGGACGACCGGCGTCTTCTCGACAATGTCGACGATCACTTCACCCGGATAGATCTTGCGCACCGTGGCGCCTTCGACGGCCTGCATCCAGCGCAAGAGGTTGCGCGCCTTCTGGGCGTCGAAATTGAGCGTCGACGAGCCGCCGCTCATCATCAGCAGCGCGATGATGTGCTGGTCCTGGCTGAGGGTCTGGCCGGAAATCTTGATGGCGTCGATGCCGAAGCCGGCAGCGGCGAACTCGCCCTGCACCATGTTCATGGCGCTGCCGCCGAGCTTGGCCAGCGGCTCGCGCGCCTCGTAGACGCCGACGATGAAGAGCAGTGCGAGGATGGCGCCGGCGGCGCGCACGAAGATGCGGCGATGCAGCACCCAGGCATGGCTGATGGTGATCAGCGCCTTGCGGCTCAGCGTCCGGTGCGGACCGGTGAGCGGCGCGGGAAGTGGGTGTTCGATGGTCGGGCGAGTCACCTGCACCGCGGCCTGGGCGTCGGCGAAAATTCTGGCCCCTACCTGTTGCAACTCGCATCCTCCACCATCCAGGAGACCAGCTCCTCGAATGAGTGGCCCGCATGCTTGGCCTGTTCGGGAACCAGAGACGTCTCGGTCATGCCAGGCTGGGTGTTGATCTCAAGGCAGACGAGTTCGCCGTCTGGCCCTGCTTGGTCGTTGAAGCGGAAATCCGTCCGCGATACGCCCCGGCACCCAAGCGCAGCATGCGCCTTCAAAGCCATTTTCTGCGCTTTGTCGTAAATTTTCGGTTGCACTGGCGCGGGTATGATGTGGTTCGACCCACCTTTTGAGTACTTCGCCTCATAATTGTAGAAGGCGAGATCGGTAACGATCTCAGTCACTCCGAGCGCGACGTCGCCCATCACGGCCACCGTCAGCTCCCGTCCCGGAATGTAACGCTCGACCATCACCTCTTCGCCCATGGTCCAGTCTTCGCGCAGCAGCTCCTGCGGCGGATGCGACTGGTCGGCCTTGACGATGAAGATGCCGAAGCTCGAGCCATCCGAGATCGGCTTGACCACATAGGGCGGCGCCATCACATGCGCCCGCGCGACTTCGGCACGCCCGGCGATCAGGTGGTCGGTGACCGGAATGCCGGCCGCCTTGAACATAATCTTGGCCTGATGCTTGTTCATCGCCAGCGCCGAGGCCAGCACGCCCGAATGGGTATAGGGGATGCGCAGGAACTCGAGCACGCCCTGGATGGTGCCGTCCTCGCCGAACGGCCCATGCAGCGCGTTGAAGGCGACATCGGGCTTGAGCTCGCGCAGCCGCTCGGCGATGTCGAAGCCGACATCGACCTCGGTGACCTGGTAGCCGGCATTGCGCAGCGCCCGCGAGCATTCGGTGCCCGATTTGATGGACACGGGCCGCTCGTTGGCGAGCCCGCCCATCAGAACCGCGACGTGCTTGCTGTTGGTATCGCTCATGGCAGTTCCGGCTCCTTGCCGAGCAAGGCGCCGAGTTCGGCCGGCAACGAGGCCGCCCATTGCGTGATGTTGCCGGCCCCGAGGCAGACGACATAGTCGCCCTCGGCGGCGCGGCTGGCGATCAGCGGTGCCAGCATTTCGGGCCGGTCGATGACGCGCGCGTCGCGATGGCCGCGAGCCCGGATACGGGCGACCAGCTCATCATGCGTCACGCCCTCGATCGGCGCTTCACCGGCCGCATAGACCGGGGCGACGATGACCGTATCGGCGTCGTTGAAGCAGGCGGCGAAATCGTCGAAGAGGTCATGCAGCCGCGAATAGCGGTGCGGCTGCACTATGGCGATGACGTCGCGCCTGGTCGACTGCCGCGCCGCCTTGAGCACCGAGGCGATCTCGACCGGATGGTGGCCGTAATCGTCGATGATGGTGATGCCGCCGACCGTGCCGGTCTTGGTGAAGCGGCGCTTGACCCCCGAAAAGCCTTTCAGGCCCTTGCGGATGGCTTCCGGCGGCACGTGCAACTGGTCGGCCACCGCAATGGCGGCCGTGGCGTTGAGCGCATTGTGCTCGCCCGGCATCGGCAGCTCGAGACCTTCGATCCTCAGATGCGTCATGCGGATACGGTCGCGGATTTCCACCGCGAAGGTCTGGATGCCGTC
>DASWWF010000065.1:0-5099 GCA_036401035.1 Devosia sp. | reverse complement strand
GCGGCGCGGGCGATGGGCGCGACCTACGTCATTTTCCAGCCGCCGCCGGTAAAGCAGGACGAGCTACTCGAGACTTTCTCGCGTGTCTTCGCCGGGGTGCCGGGCGATGTCGGCATCCAGAATGCGCCCGAATATCTCGGCATCGGCCTCGAACCGGCCGAGGTCACGGAACTGCGGCGCCGCCACCCCAACTTCTCGCTGATGAAGGGCGAAGGCCCGGTGGTCATGGTCAAGCGCTTTCTCGACCAGTTGCCGCAGGAGATGGCGACCTTCAACGGCCGCGGCGGTCTGGAGCTGGTGGACAATCTCGTCGCGGGTTGCGCCGGCATGATCCCGGCGCCCGAAACGCTCGACCTGCAGCTGATGATCTACGAGGCGGTCCGGGCCGGCGACCTCAATCGTGCAGCCGAATTCTACGCGGCTCTGCTGCCCTATGCGGTGTTCTCGATGCAGACCATTCCGGTGGCGATATTCTATGGCAAGCGCGCCTTCCTGCGTCGCTCCGGCATCGCCAACGCCGGAGCCTGCCGCCTGCCGGGCATGATGGAGGACCCGTTCTTTCTCACCGCCTCGCAGCGCTGGCTCGCGCGGCTCACGGCAGTGACGAAGCCGTGATCCATGGTTAAGCCCCGGTTATGGGTTATCCCTCATATTCGGTAAACCTGAGTTGTATGGAGTACAGGTAATGGAAATGACCATGGAGCGCGCCGTCAGCGGCGCGCTGATCTCGCTGGCTTTTGCCGCCCCGTTCATCTGGGGCTTCTTCCAGCTCTAGCCGACCTTCCGTGCCGGCGGGACGCCGTTCCCGCCCGCACGTCTTCGGTGCTGTCTGCCGGTCAGATCTGCAGATCTGTATCGCTTTGCCGCAACTGCGCTCGTTGACTTCATAAGTACACTTATTATATGTGCGCTTATGAAAAAGGATATCCTCAAGTCGCGGGCCCCCGTGGGCTATCTGATCCACGAAGTCGCCAGGCTGATGAAGCGGCGCTTCGAGGATGAAGCGCGGCTGCACGACATCACCCTGCCGCAGTGGCGGACACTGAGCCAGATCGCCGTCAACGACGCCGTGACTCAGGCGCAGCTGGCAGCCAATGTCGACGTCGACCCGATGACCATGTCCGGCATTCTCAACCGGCTGGAAAAGCGCGGGTTGATCGACCGTTTTCCGGACCCAGCCGATAGCCGGGCCAAGCTCGCCCGACTCACAGCCGAGGGCGAGGCCCTCTTCGAAATGGCCCGCACCGTAGGGGCCACCATGTACGAAGCTGCTCTCGAAGGCGTCAGCCAGGCCGACAAGGATGTCGTCATCGCTGTGCTCTCGCGGATGCGGGACAATTTGACTGGCCAATCGGCCGAGAAGGAACCAGCCTAAGATGAATGCGCCCGTCAAGAAGCCCGCCGCCGGCGAAGCTGCGCCGGTAGAGACCACAGTTGCCGAGGCAGCAACTCGCGTTGCCGCCAATGATGCTGCTGCTCCCAAGAAGAAGCGGTCCGGCCGCCGGCTCGCCATCATGCTTTCGGTCCCCGTCGTGCTCCTCGCCGGCGGGGCTTATTTCTTCCTCACCGGCGGTCGCTACATCGAAACCGACAATGCCTATGTGCAGCAGTCCAAGGTGTCGGTCTCGTCCGACGTTGCCGGACGCATCGTCTCGGTAGCGGTGCACGACAACCAGTCGGTCAAGGCTGGTGACACACTCTTTGCCATCGACCCCGAGCCCTACCGCATCGCGCTCGACCAGGCCGACGCGGCGCTCGCCACGGCGCGGGTCAACGTCGAGCAGTTGCGCGTCGCCTATGGCACCGCAAAGGCCAAGCTCGAGAGCGCGCAGGCGACGCTCGACATCCGCACCAGGGAGTTCGAGCGCAAACAGAACCTCGTGACGCAGGGCGTCAATGCCGAGGCGACGCTGGATGATCTCCGCCTGTCGCTGCAGACGGCGCAATCGACCGTGTCGCTGGCGCAGCAGGAAGTCGCCTCGTCCACCGCAGCCCTCGCCGGCAATCCCGAAATCAAGACTGACGACCACCCCGCGGTGCGCGCGGCCCTGGCGGCACGTGACAATGCGCAGCGCAATTTCGACAAGACCACGGTGGTCGCCCCGGCCGACGGCATCGTCAGCCAGGTGGCGAGTCTCAATGTCGGTCAGTTCATCGGCACCGGTTCGACCATCGCCACGCTGGTGGAAACCGGTGACGTCTGGGTCGAAGCCAACTTCAAGGAAACACAGCTTACCGGTCTGTCGGCCGGCATGCCTGCCGAGATCAGCGTCGATGCCTTCCCGGGCATCAGGCTCGCCGGCCATGTCGAATCCATCGGCGCGGCGACCGGCGCGGAATTCGCGCTGATCCCGGCGCAGAACGCCACCGGCAACTGGGTCAAGATCACCCAGCGTATCCCGGTGGTGATCCGCGTCGACGACACCAAGGGTGAACCGCTGCGTGCCGGCATGAGCTCGCTGGTCAGCGTCGACACCAAGCCCGAAATCACTACGGCCGCCGCCACATCGACCGAGACGAAGGCGAACTAAAAATGGCCGCCGCCGCGACGCTCTCTGCACCAACGGTGGTGGTGCAGAACAAGGGCCTGCTTACCGTCGGCATCATGGCCGCGGTGATCATGCAGGTGCTCGACACCACCATCGCCAATGTCGCCCTGCCCCATATGCGCGCCAGCCTCGGCGCCAGTCAGGACGAGATCAACTGGGTGCTGACGAGCTACATCGTCGCCTCGGCCATCGCCACGCCACTGACCGGCTGGTTCGCCGATCGTTTCGGCCGCAAGCAGCTGATGCTCGGCGCGGTGCTAGGCTTCACTGCCGCCTCGCTGCTCTGCGGCATCGCCACCAGCCTTGAAGAGATGGTGCTGTTCCGCGTCGTGCAGGGCATCTGCGGGGCCATGCTGGTGCCGCTGGCGCAGGCCACGATGATGGACGTCAATCCGCGCGAACAACTCGGCCAGGCCATGGCGATCTTCGGCGCCGGCATCATGATCGGGCCGATCATCGGACCGACGCTGGGCGGCTGGCTCACCGAGACCTTCAACTGGCGTGCCGTGTTCCTAGTCAACCTGCCGGTGGGCATCGTCGCCTTCCTGATGCTCCTGGCGCTGATGCCACGCAGCGAGATCAAGCTGCGGCCCTTCGATTTCTTCGGCTTCGGCATGCTGGCGCTCGCCGTGGCGTCCATCCAGCTGCTGCTCGATCGCGGCCAGGGCGTGGGCTGGTTCGAGTCGCCCGAGATCTGGCTCTACCTGATCCTCTCGATCTCGGGCCTCTGGGTGTTCGTGGTCCATTGCCTGACCAGCGACAACCCGTTCGTCGACCTGGGCATGTTCAAGGACCGGAATTTCACCACCGGCCTCATCATGATCTTCGTGATCGGCATCACGCTGTTCTCGGGCCTCGCGCTGCTGCCCCCGATGCTGCAGAACCTCATGGGCCTGCCGGTGATCGAAACCGGCCTCGTGATGGGTCCGCGGGGCATCGGCACCATGGTGTCGATGATCCTCGTGGGCCGGCTCGTCGCCAAATACGATCCGCGCATCCTCGTTTTCGGCGGCACGCTGCTGATGGCCTATTCGCTCTACATGATGACCGAGTTCGACATCGTCATGGGCACCGGGCCGATCATGCTCTCGGGCCTGTTGCAGGGCGTCGGCATGGGGTTTGTGTTCATCCCCCTCAACACGCTGGCCTTCGCCACCATCAACGCGAAGTACCGCATCGACGCGACCTCGATGTTCAGCCTCATCCGCAATGTCGGCTCGGGCGTCGGCATCTCGCTGGTGACGGCGGTTCTCGCCAACATGCAGGTGGTCAACCACGCCGAACTGGCCGAGCGGGTCACGCTCGACTACGGCCCGGTGCGCGATTTCGCGGCGGCGAACGGCGGCTTCCAGAACATCGTCGGCACGCTCAACGGCCTCATCAGCCAGCAGTCGGCGATGATCGCCTTCCTCGACGACTTCAAGCTGATGATGTGGGTCACCCTCGCGTCGGTCCCCATCATCCTGCTGCTCCGCCGCCCCAGGGCGGCAGCCAAACCCGACCCTGCCCACGCAGTGGCCGAGTGAGCGGCGGCGCCGGCGGGTGACCTCCCCGGCGCCGTTTCCACATTTGCTGGTGCCCGGCCCTCTTGGTCCGACCTTGCCACCCATGCTCCCACCACCCTATACGTCGATGCCCCTCGGGCCGGAGAGCTACTCATGTCTGCGACGCCGCGCCTTCGGGCTGACACGTGACGGATCACGGTTCCGCAGACCTCGGCTGGTCGGCGTTCTTTGACGAACAGCTCGACGAACAGGACATCGGCCTCGTCCCGATGCGAATCGCCAACGTGCACCGCGCCCGGCTCGGCGCCCTCGCCGACACCGGCCCGATCCACCTCGAACTACCGCCGCGCACCAATACCGGCGACTACGCCGTCGGCGACTGGGTGCTGGTCGAGCCCGGCACGAACCTGCTGGTCCGTCGCCTCGACCGGAAGTCCGTGCTGAAGAGGCGCACCGGGCACGGCATCGAGCAACTCGCTGCCGCCAATGTCGACACACTGTTCATCGTCACCTCGTGCAATGCCGACTTCAACCCGGCCCGGCTCGAGCGCTACCTTGCGCTCGCCAACGAGGCGGGGACGACGCCGGTGATCATTCTCACCAAGGCCGACCTCGCCGACGATCCGGACGACTACGTCGTCCAGGCCAGAGCGCTGCAGCGCGATCTTCCGGTGGTGATGCTCAACCCCAAGACCGACGATGTAGCCGCCAAGCTCGCGGCGTGGACACGTGCGGGCCAGACGGTGGCGTTGGTGGGCTCGTCGGGTGTCGGCAAATCGACGCTGGTCAACACCCTGGCCGGCCGGGGCGAAACCGCGCCACAGGTGACCGGCGGGATCCGCGAGGGTGACGACAAGGGCCGCCACACCACCACGTCGCGCTCGCTGCATGCTATTGCCGGCGGTGGCTGGGTCATCGATACGCCGGGAATGCGTACGCTGCATGTCAGCGACGTGGCCTCGGGGCTCGATACCCTGTTCGCAGAAATCACCGAACTGGCGCCGCTCTGCAAGTTCCGCAACTGCACGCATACGCACGAACCCGG
>DASWWF010000064.1:0-4556 GCA_036401035.1 Devosia sp. | reverse complement strand
GTGCTGCATCGTTTCCCGCGCGAGGCGGGTGTGCCGTTCGACTTCTCCGTGCTCGAAGAACACGAGCGCGACGGCATGCTGCTCGAAGCGCGCGAAACCGTGCTCGCCGCCGGTCTGCGCGGCAGCGGCGAGGCGCAGGCGGTGGAAACCCTCTTCGGCCTCCTTTCGGACTTCTCCATCGAGCAGGCGATCATCGAGGCCCTCAACCAGCAGCGCACCCTGCGGAAGGTGCTGGTCGACGTGCCCCGTGCCAAGCGAGAACTGCGCCAGCTCATTGGCCCGATCGGCAGCATCGACGACGTGATGGAGGAAATGAGCGCCGGTTACGGCCTCACCCGCGCCGACCACGCCGAAATCTTCCGCCTGATCCCGCCCGATCCGGACGGCGATGGCTTCGTCGATCGCCTCGGCCAACTCGACCTGCCGCACCCTGATGCCGAGGCACTGCTCGACACCTTCCTGACCCAGGCCGACCGCACGGCGCGGAAAACCCTGCTCAAGAAGGCGACAGCGGCGCTGATCCCCGATGTGGCGCAAAAGCTGGTCGATGAAGCGGCGCGCCTCGAGGCGCTCTACCAAAAGCTCGTCGCGGCCGAACTGATCGCGCGCAGCGAAGCCATGCTCGACGTCGTCGCGGCGATCTCGTCACACTACGAACAGGCCAAGCGCGCCCGGTCGCTGCTGGATTTTGACGATCTCATCGAAAAGCTCGCCGCGCTGCTCAAGAACGAGGCCCAAGGCCTCTGGGTCCGCTACAAACTCGATGCCGGCATCAGCCATATCCTCGTGGACGAAGGGCAGGACACCAACCCGCAGCAATGGGAAGTGATCGGCGCGCTGGTCGACGATTTCTTCTTCGGCGACAGCGCCGCCGACCGACCGCGCACCATCTTCGCGGTGGGCGACCAGAAGCAGTCGATCTTCTCGTTCCAGGGCGCCGAACCCGAAGTCTTCGTCGATGCCGGCCGGCAATATGCCTTCAGCGCCAAGGCTGCGCATTTCGAAGTCACACATGTGCCGCTGCGCCACTCGTTCCGCACGCTGCCCAATGTCCTGAAGGCTGTCGACGTCGTCTTCAACAATCGCCCGGACCTCAAAGCCGGCGCGCTCGAAGACGAGGGCCTGCTGCACGAGACCGCCCGCGCCGAGGCCGGTGGTGCGGTGACCCTGTGGCCGCCGATCAAGGACATTGCCGACGAGGCCGACCCTAACAACTGGCCCACCGAGCCGCCGCTGGTCGCCACGCAGACCGCGCAGCGTGCGGTGGCCAAGCGGATCGCCGAGACCATCAAGGGCTGGATCGACACCCGCCGCCCGCTCGGGCCGCGGGGCAGGGCGGTGACGGCCGACGACGTGCTGATCCTCGTCCAGGTCCGCAGTGTGCTGTTCCACGAGATCATCCGCGCCCTGATCCGCGCCGGTGTGCCGACACCCGGTGCCGATCGGCTGGCGGTCACCACACACATCGGCGTGCTCGACATGATGGCGCTGGGCGATGTGCTCAGCAACACCGCCGACGATCTGCAACTGGCGGCCCTGCTGCGTTCGCCGCTCTTCGATGTCAGTGAAGAGGACCTGCTCGCCGTCGCTCAGCCGCGCGCCGAGGGCGAGTCACTCTGGCGCGCCATGGAGAAGTCCCAACTGCTCTCGGTGCGTTCCGCCTATGACGAACTTCGCGGCTGGCGCAGCCGGCTCGATTTCGAGCGGCCGTTCAATTTCTACGCCGATGTGCTCTACGCCCATGGCGGGCTCAAGCGCATGCGTGGCCGCTTCGGCAGCGAGATCGACGACGTCATGGCGGAATTCCTCGACCTGGCGCTGCTGCACGAGCAATCCGAACAGCCCTCGCTGCTGGGCTTCCTGTCGGAATTGCGCTCGCGCGATGTCACCATAAAACGCGAACTGGCCGAAGGCGGCGCCGGGGTGCGGGTGATGACCGTGCATGGCGCCAAGGGCCTCGAAGCTCCCATTGTCATCCTCGCCGATGCGGCGACCACTGAACGCGGGCGGGACCGGCGCGCCGTCTACATGCGCTCGCGGCCGCCGCTCTTCGTCCACGCCTCGTCCGAAGCGACCCATGTCGATGAGACGCGCGAATACAAGGCCGACGCCGATGCAGCGCAGCAGGCCGAGTACTGGCGCAAGCTTTACGTCGCCATGACCCGCGCCGAGGACGAGCTCTATGTCACCGGTTACCTGACCAAGCAGGGCAAGGTCGACGGCAGCTGGTACGAGGCGATCGAGCAGGGCCTGCGCCCGCTCAGCGAAACGGTGACCGACACCGAAGGCGAGGTCTCCGCCCTTGTCTATCCGGCCGAGCGCCCCGATGCGGTGCCGGTGCGGCCGGACGAAGTGGCCCCGCCGAAAGTCACCAGCGCGCTGATCCTCGATCAGTTGCCGGCGCACCGCCCGATCCGCATCGTCCGGCCGTCGTCCGTGGAAAAGTCTACCAGTCCCGAGCGTGTCCTCGCCACCCGGCTGGAGGAGAGCCTCGACCCCGAAACCGCCCGCCTCTCGGGCACGGCGCTGCACGCACTGCTGCAGCATCTGGGCCGGGTCGAGCCTGAGCAGCGTCCACAGGTCGCCGTCCGGGCGCTGGAGGTACTGCTGCCCGCGGCGCCCGAGCAGCATGCGGGCCTTGCCGCCAAGGCGCTGTCGATCATGGGCCGGCCGGAACTGGCCGATGTCTTCGGCCCCGATAGCCGCGCCGAGGTGCCGTTCTTCGCTGAGGCCCGGAAGGGCAGCGAGCCGATCCGCATCATCGGCCGCGTCGACAGGCTGGTGGTGCAACCGGACCGGGTGCTCATCGTTGATTTCAAATCGGACGCCAATCCGGCGCCGTCGGCGGCAGAGGTCAGTCCTGCTTATGTCACCCAGCTCGGGCTCTATGCGCTGGTTGCAAACCAGCTGTTCCCCGGCCATCGGGTGGAGGCGGCTATCCTCTGGACGTCCTTGGAAAAGCTGGTAGATTTGCCTCATGAGGTTTTGGCCGAGGCCATCCGGGGCTTCACCATGCGGTGACTATCGTTGAACTCAGACTAGACTCTTCCTAGCTTTTCGATCACACAGACCGCCGCTTTCAACCCAAAAGGCAATCCCAATGACAACTCAGGTTTCCGACGCCAATTTTGGCGAGGAAGTACTGTCCTCCAAAGAGCCCGTGCTCGTCGATTTCTGGGCGGAATGGTGCGGCCCGTGCCGCGCTATTGCGCCGGTGCTCGAGGAACTTTCGAGTGAACTTCAGGGCAAGGTGAAGATCGTCAAGCTGAACGTCGACGAGAACCCGAACACCACCGTCAAGTACGGCGTCCGTTCGATCCCGACGATGATTCTGTTCAAGGGCGGCGAAGCCGCCGACATGAAGATCGGCGCCGGCACCCCCAAGGCCGGACTTTCGAAGTGGCTCGAGAGCCACGCTGCCTGATAGGCGCGCATCTCGCCGCTGAAACGAAAAAGCGCCGTCAGCTCCCGCTGACGGCGTTTTTCTTTGGTTAGTTCAGCCGTCAGAGGCTGGAAAAGAATGCCACGACCTCGGCGGCATAGATCTCTGGCACCTCCATCGCGGCGAAATGGCCGCCTTTGTCCAGTTCCGTCCACCGCACCATGGTGTTGCCGTCTTCGCTGAAGCGGCGGATGGCGACTTCGTCGCGGGCGAACACGGCTACCCCGGTCGGCACGCCCGAATTCGGCTTGGGCGTCCAGGCGTTCGGATCATGCGCATTCTCGTAATAGAGCCGGATCGACGACGCCGCCGTACCGGTGAACCAGTAGACGAGGACATTTGTCAGGAAGTTGTCGAGATCGATCGCATCCGGGCTGTCGCCAAAGCCGGCGAACATGTCTCCCAGCCAGGCGATGAGACCGGCCGGCGAGTCGGTGATGCCGTAGGCGATGGTCTGCGGGCGGCTCGACTGCAGGGCGTTGAAACCGAAGCGCTCGGCCATGAACTGCTGCAGGCGCTGCAACCGGGTCTTTTCGGCATCGCTGAAGGTCGCGATCTCGCTGGGCTCGATCGGCCCCATCGGGATGAAGCCCATGGTCGCGGCGTTCACGTGCACGCCGATGACGCGGTCCGGCGCTGCCCGGGCGATGGCGGGAGCGATCACCGCGCCGGCGTCGCCGCCCTGCACGCCGAAGCGCTGATAGCCGAGGCGGGTCATCAGTTCGAGCATGGCATTGGCGATGCGACCATCGTTCCAGCCGGCCTCGCGCGTCGGGCCGGAAAAGCCGAAGCCGGGCAGGGACGGAATGACGAGATCGAAGCCGGCGGCCGTCAGCGGCGCGATGGCGCCGAGAAACTCGACGAACGAGCCCGGCCAGCCATGCAGCAGAACCAGCGGCGTGCCGTTGGGCTGGGCGGCTTTCACATGCAGGAAGTGGATGGTCTGGCCATCGATCTCGGTGGTGAACTGCGCGTGCTGGTTGATCGCTGCTTCCTGCTTGCGCCAGTCGTAGCCGGACTTGAGGCGGTCGAGGGCGCGGGTGACGAAGGCGGCGGTGGGGCCATAGCTCCAGCCGGCTCCGGCGATCTCGTTGGCGAAGAGGGTATTGGCAAC
>DASWWF010000063.1:0-3996 GCA_036401035.1 Devosia sp. | reverse complement strand
TCGCTGGTGGGCAAGATCAGCGGGCTGCCCAATGTGCGCACTTTGCGCGACGAGAGCGAGCCGATCTTCCAGGGACTTGCGGCCGAGACTCTTGCCGAGCTCGACCGCAGTGAGATTGCCCCGATGGTGGTAGACGGCTGACTGCCCGGACCGGTCGACAAGCTCAGGATGAGGTCCTCACAAGCATCTCAGCAGCCCTCATGGTGAGCCTGTCGAACCACGAGGGCGTGTCACCTCAGCCGGCGTAGAGCTGCAGGCCGCCATCGACGCGCAGCAACTGGCCGTGGATGAACCTGGCTTCCGGGCTGCAGAGGAAGACCACGCCGTCGGCGATTTCCTCGGGTTCGGCGTAGCGGTCGAACGAGGCCTTGTTCGAGTTCATCTTCTCGGGATCGACGGTGCGGGTCTGCTGGAAGCGGGCGGTCTTGGCCGGGCCCGGGCTCAGCACGTTGACGCGGACGCCGTCCTTGCGGACTTCGTCGGCGAGGCAGCGCGTGTAGTGGGTCACGGCGGCCTTGAGGGTGGCGTAGATGCCGCCATGGGAAACGCCGATATGGGCGGCGACAGACGCGATGTTGACGACGATGCCGTGCTGGCGTTCGACCATCTGCGGCACGAAGGCCTGGTTCATCAGCATGGTGCCGATGAGGTTGTTGTTGGTCAGCGTCATCAGGTCTTCGTAGGTGATGCCGAGGATGTTGTTGGGCACCGGCTTGCCGCCCGCGGCACCGATGTCGCCGCCGGCGCAGTTGACGAGGATTTCGACCGGGCCGAACTTGCTCTCGATCTCGTTGCGCATGTTGGCCACCGCGTCGCGGTCGCCGATATTGCCGGTGACGCCCATGCAGCGCACGCCGAGCGCTTCGATCTGCTTGATGACGTCGCCGAGATTGCTGGCTTCGCCATACTGGCTGGTCGAGTCCCAGCTCAGGTCGTGGACGACGATGTCGGCGCCCTTGGCGGCGAGCTTGCGCGCCATGACGTTGCCGAGGCCGCGGCCCGAGCCGGACACGAAAGCGATTTTACCGGAATGATCCTTTGCCAATTCAGGCCTCCAATTACATTAAGCCGAGAGCCTTGAGGTTCGCGGCGGATTTCCGGTACTGCCCAAGTTCGTAGTCGACGAGTTCGTGGTCGGCATTGCGCTGCCACGGCGTGCGGTAGTCTTCGCCCGGCTCGTACCGGTTCTTCTGCGCGGCGAGCAGGCAGGCGGCGAGTTCTTCGGCCGACTTGGGCGCGTAGCCGTGCCACCACTCGGGGGTGTAGAGTTTGACGTGGCGGTCATCGAGCGCACCGATCTCGATGCAGGCGATCATCTCGTCATTGTGCTGGGCCAGGATGTCGAACATTTCCTTGTGCGGCACGCAGCCGTCGCCCGAGGGGCAGCGGACGAGGCGGAAGCCGTCGGGCTCGAACACCACGCGGTAGTCCTTGATGTGGCAGTGGCGCACATAGGGGGCGATCACCCGGGTGAAGTCGAGCGGGGCCTCCGCCACCGGGAAGGTATTGGCCATGTCGAAGACGATGCGGACATTGGGGCCGAACTCGTCGCAGAAGCCGACCAGCTCGCGGCTGGTGAAATCCTGGTGGTTCTCGATCAGCAGCGTGACGCCGGCGGCCTCGGCCATGGGCGCATAGCGCTCGAGCTTTTCGCGCGTGGAGTTGACGAGGTCGTACCACTTCTGGCCGGCGGCGGCGCGGTCGCCGCAAAGGATCGGGGTCAGGGCCAGACGGATGTATTTGGCGCCGAGGATCGGCGCGGCACGGAGCAGGAATTCGACATCGCCGTGATGCAGGCCCGAGCTCAGCACGCGCTCCCAGCCGAGGCCGTCGAGCCGCGTCTTGAACGCCGCGAGTTCGGCGTCGGACATCGGCTTCAGCCAGCCTTCCCAGAGCTCGATGGCCTTGCCGCCGAGTTCTTCGGTGAGCTTGATGAAGCCTTCGAGACCGGCGCCGTTCGGATTGGCGCGCGGCGTGCCCATGGCCTGGATGCCGAGATAATAGGTCAGCCCGTAAGGGTTGAGCCCCGTGGTCAGTTTCATACCGAAAATCCCCTCCCGTTGGTCACCGAGCCGACTACCGCAAACCGGCGTCGACGGTGATCGACTGCTTGGTGATCATCCGGCTGTCGTCGGACGCGAGGAACAGCACCATCCGGGCGATCTCTTCGCCCAGCAGCACCTGCCGGATCGACTGGCGGGATACCACCTGGTCGATCGAGTCCTGCGTCTTGAACCAGAGCTTCTTCTGCCGCTCGGTGATCACCGCGCCGGGTTCTATCGCGTTCACGCGGATATTGTCGACGCCGAAACCACGGCCGAGTGCGCGGGTCAGGCCGACGATGCCGGCCTTGGCGGTGGCATAGGCCGGCATGTTCTCGGCGCCACCGCGCCAGGCGATGGACGAGAAGTTGATGATCGAGCCGCCGCCGAGCTGCTTCATCTGGCTGCGCACGGCCTGCGCGGCAAAGAACTGCGGCTTGAGATTGATCGACTGCGACCAGTCCCAATATTCCTCGGTCACGTCGTCGATGGCGTGGCGATCGTCGTTCGCCGCGTTGTTGACGAGCACGCCGATGGGACCGAGCTTCTCACCCACGGTGGCAATGGCGGACTTCAGTGCGTCGATGTCGGTGACGTCGCAGCGGATGAAGTGGCCGCCGACTTCCGTCGCCAGCGCGGCGCCCTCGGCTTCGAGCAGGTCGACGAAGCCGACTTTGGCGCCCTGGGCGGCAAAGGCTCGGACGATGTCGGCGCCGATGCCGGAAGCGCCGCCGGTGACAAAGACCACCCGGCCAGCGAGGCTGGTATAAGTGTTGAAGGCGGGAATTTCAGGTGCCTCTAGATCAGTCGCTGCGTCTCGGGATCGAAGAGGCAGGCGCGGGTCATGTCGACGGCCAGCGGCATCTTCTCGCCGGTCTTGGGAGCCTCGTCGGGGCTGAAGCGGCCGACGACTTCGAGGTCGCCGAACTTCAGCACCGCCATGGTTTCGGCGCCGGTGGGCTCCACCACTTCGACCGGGGCGCTCATGGTCGCGATGCCCGGCTTGGTGCTGCCGGGAGTCTGGCGGCTCAGGTGCTCGGGACGGATGCCCAGGACGATCCGCTTGGACTTGATGCGATCGGAGACGCCGTTGTGGAGCGCCAGCGAGGCGCTGCCACCATCGGCCAGCGGGAAGTTCACCGTGGTCTTGCCGTCGGCCGAACCGACATCGGCCGAGATGAAGTTCATCGACGGCGAGCCCATGAAGCCGGCCACGAACATATTGGCCGGACGGTTGTAGACGGTGTCGGGATCGGCGAACTGCTGCACTTCGCCCTGATGCATCACGGCGATGCGCGAGGCGAGGGTCATGGCTTCGACCTGGTCGTGGGTGACGTAGATCGTGGTCTTGCCGATGCGCTGGTGCAGCTTCTTGATCTCGGTCCGCATGTCGACGCGAAGCTTGGCGTCGAGGTTGGAGAGCGGCTCGTCAAAGAGGAAGAGCGCCGGGTCGCGCACCAAAGCGCGGCCCATGGCGACGCGCTGGCGCTGGCCGCCCGAGAGCTGGCCGGGCTTGCGCTTCAAAAACGGTTCGATCTGCAGCAGCGCCGCCACGCGGGCGATGGTGGCTTCCTGCTGCTGCTTGGGGACGCCACGGCTTTCCATACCGAAAGCCATGTTCTCCTTGACGGTCATGGTGGGGTAGAGCGCGTAGCTCTGGAACACCATGGCGATGTCGCGGTCCTTGGGCTGCACCGAGTTCACCAGCCGGTCGCCGATATAGATCTCGCCCGAGGTGACGGTTTCGAGGCCGGCAATCATGGCCAGCAAGGTGGACTTGCCGCAGCCCGAGGGGCCGACCAGGGCGATGAATTCGCCGGTCTGGGCCTCGAGGTCGACGCCCTTGAGAACCTCGACCATGCCGAAGTTCTTCCTGAGGTTCCTGACGGTCAAAGACGCCATTTACTTGATTGCTCCCTGGGTAAGCCCGCGGACGAAGTACTTGCCGCCGAAG